>JABIST010000007.1 GCA_018700215.1 Dehalococcoidia bacterium
CATCCACCAACACCCCCACCGCCCCCGTCTCCTGCCATACTCCTCCCACGCGTCCCAACCACCGAGGAGCACACACCATGGACCCAGCAGCCGAGGCCGCCCTCAAGACCGACAAAGTCATCGACATCACCACCACCGGCCGCAAGAGCGGCGAGCAAAAGCGCATCGAGATCTGGTTCCACAACATCGATGGCCGCTGCTACATCACCGGAACGCCCGGCCGCCGCTCCTGGTTCGCCAATCTCTCCGCGAACCCCGACTTCACCTTCCACCTCAAAGAAGGCGCCCAGGCCGATCTCCCCGCCCGCGCCCGCGTCATCGCCGATGAAGCAGAGCGACGCGCCACCTTCCCTGCCATCATCGCGGGCATCGAGGGCGATCGAGATCTCGAGGAATGGGTCGCCGGTTCCCCACTACTAGAAGTCGAGTTCGTTGAATAGCAGCAATCGCGCTAGTACCGCACCGCCATTGTGTCCGGTGGAGCAGTCTTCGCTTTGACGGTTCGTCGGTGAGCTGGCCCCCCGAAGGCTCGTAGCGTTTCTACGTTCCATCGCTTGCCGCCTGCGCTGAGAACGTAGGCAGTGTCGTCCTGTAACTCCGCGCTGAGTGACAGGTGGGCGGTGTAGTCATCCTCTCTCTTGCTGTGGAGAAGTGGGGTACATATGCCGATCAACGTTTCGCCATCAGCGCCGTACACCGCGATTAGGCGTCTCTGTCGGTTTCTGCTGCTCAAGAATGCGTCCATTTTGGGCCTCCGATTTTGGGGAGTAGTATCCCGATCGGACCAGAAGCCAGATTCTTGATCAATTTCGCGGTGCCCATATGGAACCACCGGTCTGTCCGACGCTTACTCCGCCGCTAGCCCCTTCACGAGGAAGTGCGGGTTCTCAAATCCCGGCTTCGCGTACGTGAACGGCTCACCGTCCATCAACGTCATCGTGCCGCCCGCCGCCGCCAGCACTGCGTGCCCTGCCGCCACATCCCACTCCATCGTCCGCCCCAGCCGCGGATACAGATCCGCCGACCCGTCCGCCACCCGACAGAACTTCAGCGACGAACCAGACGCGTCCAACTCCTTGATCGATAGCGTCGCCAGGTAATCTTCCGTCTCCTGGTTCCGGTGTGAGCGGCTCGCCATCACCACCAGCCCATCCGAGGCCGGCACGCGACACCGAATCGCCTCCACGTCCCCACTTCCGATGCGTCGACAAGCCCCACCCCGCCCATCAGTCCAGTACGTCTCCTCCAGCGCCGGCAGATGCACCACCCCCAGCGTCGGGAATTGCCTCTCGATCAGCGCGATATTCACCGTGAACTGCCCGTTCCGTTCCACGAACTGCTTCGTCCCATCCAGCGGGTCCACCAGGAAGAATGGCCCATCCCCCACCTCCGGGATCTTGCCCGCCGCCGCGCTCTCCTCCGCCACCACCGGAATCCCCGGCGCCAGCTCCGCCAGTCCGGCCAGGATCACCGTCTCCGCCCGCTCGTCAGCCGCCGTCACCGGCGACTCATCAGCCTTCGTCACCACCTCGAAATCCTCCGAGTACACCTCGAGAATCTCCTCGCCCGCGCGAATCGCCAGCTCCACCAGCTTCGTCATGAACTCCGCGCGGTCACCCACATCTGCGGTCATCGGTCAGCTCCCTCAATATCGCTCAGTCGCTCAACACCAGCGTCACCGGAATGTGATCGGACGGCTTCGCCACCCCATCTCGCACCTTCCGATCATCGCGACTCAACTCCACGCTCTGAAGTCTCTCCAGCACCGGTCCGCTCACCAGCAGATGATCGATTCGCACCCCTTGGTTGAACCGAAACGCCGCACCCCGGTAATCCCACTGCGTGTAGACGCTCGCCTCATCGTTCACCGCCCGCAGCGCGTCCGTCAGCCCCCACCGCAACAGGCTCTGAAACCGCGCCCGCTCCTCATCCGTGCACAGCACCTGCCCGCGCCACGCCTCCGCGTCCCACACATCCCGGTCGTCCGGCGCAATGTTGTAATCCCCCGTCACCACCAGCGCCGCCGAAGGATCAGCGTTCCCGTCCAGCCACGCGCCCAGCGCATCCAGCCACCGCAACTTGTACGCGTACTTGTCGGACCCCACCTCACTCCCGTTCGGCACGTACACGTCCACAATCCGGACCCCGCCCACCGTCACCGCAATCCCCCGCGCCTCATCGTCACCGTCCAACGGTAACCCCACCACCACATCCTCCACCGGCAGCCGAGAAGCAATCGCCACCCCGTTGTACGTCTTCTGCCCGTGGATCGAGACCGTGTACCCCAACTCCTCGAACCCGGCTGTGGGAAAGTCCTCGTCCACCACCTTCGTCTCCTGCATGCACAGCACATCCGGCTCGTGCTCGCGCAGCCACAGCAGTACCCGGTCCTCCCTAGTTCGCACCGAATTCACGTTCCAAGTAGCAATCCGCATCGCGCCACCCTCCGAGGTCAGATCAACCCTCGATAGTGTGCGGGAAGCGGACGGACTGCGTCCCGTACCGCGAGCAGTCCCTAGTCCGCCACGCCCTCAGGCGAAACAGCCGAGCTGCCCGCGCTGCGAGTGAGAAGATCCCGCAGCAGTTCCAGACTGGCATTCGCCATCTCGGTGTCCCCGGTTCGCAAGATGTATGCGCGTGTCCCCTGCTGACAATTCCAGAGGGTCGTCGCCAACACACGTGAGTTCAGGTCGGCTGCCACCTTCCCCTCACGCTGCGCTCCCGCCAGCAACGTGGAAAGTGCGTCGACTGGAACACTGACATAACGATCGTCAATGCTGTCGTGGCGCAATTCAAGCAGCATCTGGTCGAACATCAGCATGCTGCGCTCCTGTTCATCCGGGTCGACCATCCGATCCCAGACCTGCCGCGCGACCCGTAAGAACGCCTCCCAGGAGGTGCCGGACTCCTCGCTTGCCGAATCGAATAGCGTTCGGTCGTACTCCACAGCGGCGTCCATGATCGCGCCCAGCAACTCATCCTTGTTCTTGAAGTAGCTGTAAATCGAACCCTTGCTCAACCCCGCCTCGCTGGCGATGTCGTCGATCGTCGCCGCTCCCGGCTCCAGTCCCCTGCGGCCGAACTGACGCGCCGCCGCCTCCAAGATCTGCCGACGCCGCGCGTCTAGGTGTTCCTGTGTCACTCGAGCCATCGGGTGAATCTCCTGTCTCAGGTCCCGGAATCTCCCAGTAGGCAGTCCATTGACCGTGCCAGAAACTGACTGTACCGTCCAGTCAATAAGACTGACTAGGTCGGTCAAATATCAGATCAATAACTGCCTCCAAGGAGGCAGCGCTCGGGGGCAAGATGAATCGGAAACTCGGTTGGACCGGGGAGCTGACACGGGCTGCCGCACAACGGCCGTGGCGCGTGCTCGGGCTCTGGGTGCTCCTGCTCGTCGGCTCATTCTTCCTCGCCGGCAATCTCAACTTCACCAGCGATGGTGGCGTCGCCAGCTCCGATGCCCGGCGTGCCAGCGCCCTGGTCAGAGAAGCCACCGGCCAGGAGCTACGTGCCGAAGAATTCGTGCTCGTCGAGGCCGCTGACGGCCCGCTCGACGAACAGCTCTTCGGCGACACGGTCAGCTCCATCGTCGAAGACATGCGGGCACTCGCCATCGTTGAAACAGTGGTCAGCTACCAGGATGGTGCGGAGTCGTTGCGCACCGTGGATGGCCGCATGGCACTGATCCAGGTCACCACCACCCTCGCTGAGGACGACGACCTCGAGCCCGGTGCCCCAGTCCTCGCCACGGTTGAGGAAGCCAACGCGAACTCCGCTCTGCGAGTCACCACCATCGGCAGCCTCAGCGTCACTCGCCTGTTCGGTGAAATGGCCGATGAGACGTTCCAGAAGGGCGAGCTGATCGGTATCGCTACTGCCCTCGTGATCATGCTCTTGGTCTTCGGCGCCGTCGTGGCCGCCGTCATTCCCATCCTCGTCGCTGTCGTCGCCATCTTCACGGCCGTCGCCATCATCGCCACCATCACCCAGATCTGGGAGCTGAACGAGTTCACCGTCATCGTCACCACGATGGTCGGCCTCGCCGTCGGCATCGATTACTCACTCTTCATCGTCCAGCGCTTCCGCGAAGAACGTGATCGTGGATTCGAAAAACTCGACGCGATCGCCATCACCGGTGCCACCGCCAGTCGCACCGTGCTCTTCTCCGGCATCGCCGTCGCCATCGCGCTCTCAGGCATGCTGATCATGCCGGACATCCTTTTCAAGAGCTTCGGCGTCGGCACCATGATCGTCGTCGTCACCGCCGTCGCTGCCGCACTGACCCTGCTCCCGGCCCTGCTCGGTCTCCTCGGCGACCGCGTCAACTGGCTCACCCTGCCCATCGTCGGCAAGCGTCGTCCTCCCGAGAGCAGCGGGGGGTTCTGGGGCTCCATCACCGATGTCGTCACCGCACACCCCGCGGTCAGCGTCGTCGTCACCGCGGTCTTCCTGCTCGCACTGACCGCCCCCGTCCTCACGATGAATCTCGGCTCCGGCGGCATCAGCATGCTGCCCGATGACACCGACGAACGACACGCCTTCGATGTCGTCATCACGCACTTCTCCGATGGAATTATCACCGCCGACGTCGTCGTCCTCGCTCCCGATGTCAGCACCGCCGAGGTCACGCACGGTTGTGAAGCCGCGCATAAGCATGTCGTTCATGATTTTGGCTGAGCGCAGCGCGACCAATGAGTTTGGCAATTCGGCGTTCTGTCCAAGATTCGCGATGCACGCGATCAC
>JABIST010000141.1 GCA_018700215.1 Dehalococcoidia bacterium
CCACCTCGGCTGGCAACCGTCGCGAGCCGATCGGTTCGCTGCGGACCTCGGGCTGGCCGATCAGATCGAAGACCCTGGTCTACGCGCGTTCGTGGCAGCGGCCGCGGCCTCGCCCGTTCCGATCGTGCTCGGTGGTCACTCGCTGGTGGTTGGCGCGCTGATGCTGCTGAACGACTGGGTGTGGAACGAGCACGACCGGTTGGCCGGGCGATAACGAGACCGTTCCACCTTCGTCGCCGGTTCGGCGCTTATCACCGCGCTTCGATACGATGACTGTTCTGGACACTGAGCGCCCCGTCGAGCCACACCGGGGCTGAGTCGCGGGAGTCCCCCACACCATGAGCACCGACGCCAATTTCGAACCCACGCTTGCCGAGGTTGATCCACAGATCGCCGACATCGTCAGTCGCGAAGAGAGTCGCCAGAGTTCGGTTCTGGAGATGATTCCTTCGGAGAACTACGCGAGCCGCGCCGTGATCGAATCGGTGGGCAGCGTGCTCACGAACAAGTACGCCGAGGGGTATCCCGGCGCGCGCTACTACCAGGGCAACGACATTGTGGATGAGGCGGAGAACCTGGCGCGCGATCGCGCGACCGCGCTGTTCGGGATGGACCATGCGAATGTGCAGCCGCATTCCGGCACGCAGGCGAACATGGCGGTCTACCTGGGCCTGATCAAGCCGGGCGACACGGTGATGGGCATGCAGCTTGATGCTGGCGGCCACCTGACGCATGGGCACTCCGTGAACGCCAGCGGGAAGCTGTACAACTTCGTCTCCTACGGTGTGGACCGCGAGACCGAGACGATTGACTACGACGCGATGCTGGAGCTGGCGAAGGAGCACCGGCCGAAGCTGATCGTGGTAGGCGCGACTGCCTACCCACGCCAGATCGACTTCGCACGTGCTCGTGCGATCGCTGACGAGGTTGAGGCCGTGTTGATGGCGGACATGGCACATATTGCCGGGCTGATTGCCGGTGGAGCGCACGTGAGCCCGGCCGGTCACGCACAGGTGGTCACCACTTCCACGCACAAGACGCTGCGCGGCCCGAGGGGCGGGATGGTGTTGTGCGATCAGAAGTACGCCAGGCGTGTTGATCGCGGAGTCTTCCCCGGTTCACAGGGTGGACCAATGATGAACGTCATTGCCGGCAAGGCAGTGATGCTGAAGGAGGCGGCGACGCCTGCTTTCCAGGAGTACGCGCGCCAGACGGTGGAGAACGCACAGGTGCTTGCGCAGACGCTGGAGGATGCGGGGCTGCGGCTCGTTTCCGGTGGGACGGAGACGCACTTGCTGTTGGTGGACGTGACACCGCTGGGACTGCTGGGCAAGGTGGCCGCCGAGGCGCTTGAGGTTGCCGGCATTGTGACGAACTACAACACGATCCCGTTCGACCCACAGCCACCCACGATTGGCTCCGGGGTGCGGATGGGCACGCCGGCACTGACGACGCGCGGGATGCGTGCTGAGGAGATGAAGCAGGTGGGCGGACTGATCGCTCGCGCGCTGGAAGTGCACCAGGACGAGGCGGCGCTGGTCTCGATTGGCGCGGAAGTGGCGGAGCTGTGCGAGGCGTTCCCGGCGCCTGCGTTATCACCGCGCTGACCAGTCTGGCACTTGTGCATTGATCACCACGGCACGGCTTTCTACACTCATTCACTCGACGGACCACTGTTGTCGATGTCGGTTACCGTTCGCGGTGCTGTCACGGCGTGTGATTCGTTGCTGATCGGGGCGTCGACGCGCGGGCTCACCCGCGCCAACGAGCGGCGCCTCCATCGACCAAGGTCAGCGAGGAAGCTATGAACGACTACGAATTGATGTATGTCCTCCATCCACGTTTAACAGCGGAAGAGTTGGAAGCGGCGGTAGAGCGCATCTCCGGTCAGATCACCGGAGCTGGTGGCGAAATCGTCAGCGTGGATCAGTGGGGTCGGCGCCGGCTGGCCTACCCGATCGACCGAAACCTGGAGGGCTACTACGTCCTCACGACCTACAACTCGGAGCCGTCAGCCGGTCCCGCGTTGGAGTCGCAGCTTAATCTAGCCGAGGATGTGCTACGGCACTTGCTCATTCGTGGCATCATTCCGTACGAGGGACCGCCTCGTGACGAGCGGCCCGCCGATCGTGGTACGCGCGAACCGGCCCCGGAGCGGCCCGCTGAGGGCGCCGAGGCGAATGCTGGTGTGACTCCAGCCGAGGTGAGTGCTCCCGCGGACGACGGGGCGGCAGCGGAGCCGGAAGCCGCAGCGGAGCCGGAAGCTGCAGCGGAGCCGGAAGCCGCAGCGGAGCCGGAAGCTGCGGCAGAGCCGGAAGCTGCGGCAGAGCCGGAAGCTGAGACGACCCCTCCCGAGCAGCCGGAAGCTGCGGCGCCCGCCGGTGAGGCTGGCGAGGAGGACGAGCAGGCTGCACCAAGTGCGGCCGAATAGCTCCCGGTCTGGAGTACGACGATGCTGAACAAGTGCATGATCATTGGGAACCTGGGTGCTGACCCCGAGATGCGGTACACCGCTAACGGGAACGCAGTGACCAGCTTCAACGTGGCTACCTCCCGTAACTACACCAACACGCAGGGTGAACGGGTGGACGAGACCGAATGGTTCTCCGTGGTCACGTGGAACCGCCTAGCCGAGACCTGTGCGCAATATCTCGCCAAGGGCCGTCAGGTCTTTGTGGAAGGACGCATGCAGACTCGTTCCTGGGATGGCCAGGATGGGCAGAAGCGATACAAGACCGAACTAGTTGCCGAAACGGTGAAGTTCCTGGGCAACCGGAACGACAAACCGTCTGAGGCATTTACCCCCGGGATGCCCGTGGGCGCCGACACAGCAGGCGACCTCGATCCCGACGACCTGCCGTTCTAACGGCGCTGAGCCAGGAGTACTAGATGACTTTTGATCGAGGAGACCGCGGCGATCGCGGTGACCGAGGGGACCGCGGCGACCGAGGTGATCGGGGCGACCGAGGCGATCGTGATGATCGCGATGACCGCGGCGGTGAACGTCGCGGTGGCCGTCGCCGTTGTGACATCTGCAACAGCAAGCCGCTGGTGGTGGACCACAAGAACATCACGGCGCTGAAGCGTTTCCTGAACGAGCATGGCCAGATTGAAGGCCGCCGCAAGATCGGGTGTAGCGCCAAGTGCCAGCGGGCGATCAGCACGGCCATCAAGCGCGCACGTCACATGGCACTGCTGCCGTACACATCGGAGCACATCCGCATCAGCGGAATGAACGTTGGTCGACCGGCGCCGCCGCGGCGTTAGCACGGCTGAACGCGCACCGGCCATCCTCCCCCTGGCCATGCTCGTTCATGGTGGGAGGACTGATTCGCCATGGCGAATGACCGAAAGCAACGTGGTGGCCGCGCTGCAGAGCGCGATCACGCAGACCAACAAGCCCGGCTGATTTACATCGGCAGCGGCGCGGTACTGGTGATCGCGGCGATCGCCGTTGTCGTGGGCCTCTTCGTCACCCGCTACCAACCGCCGCGGGCTCACGTGCTGACGGTGGATGACCAGAGTTACCAGGCGCGCGACGTTGCTGCTCGCGGCGCCCACGTCGCCTTCTTCGAGGGCGGGATCTCCTCGCTCAGTGACGTCGCTCGAGGCACGGTCGACCGACTGATTGAAGAGGCGGCGTTCCGCTCGCAGGCGGCGCAGCTGGTGGAGCCGGTGACTGAAGAGGACATCGAGCACGCACTGTTCGTCGAACTTGAGCTGATTGTCGAAGAGCCGCCGGCCATTGTGATCGACGATGCTGAGGCTGACGAAGACGCCGAGGCGACACCGACCGCGGAGCCGACGGCCGAGCCGACCGCGACGCCTGCGGTGGACCCGCAAGAGTTCGCTGACGCGCTGACTGACTTGCTGCGTACCGCCGAACTGGACCGCGACACGTACGAGCTGATCGTGGAGGCGCGGCTCTACCGTGAGCGATTGCAGGATCACTTTGAGTCGGTGGTTGGCGAGTCCGGGCCGGAGCTCAGCTTGCAACGCATCCGCGTGAGCACGCAGCTTGCTGCTGACACGCTGCTTGAGGCGCTGGCGGGCGGCGCTGATTTCGCGACGCTGGCAGACGAACAGTCGGAGGCGGCGGACGACGGCGAGGGCGGCGACCTGGGTTGGACCGCCCTCGATCTGCTGGATGAGGACGTGCGAGCGGCGATCGATGGGCTGGGTGCGGGCGAGCACTCGGCGGCGATCAGCGCGGGCATCTCCTTCGATGTGTATCGCGTCGCGGAGGTTGCGGAGGACCGCGAGTACGGCGGCGTGGTTGCGGCCCAGCTGGCGGCTCTGCGGTTCGATGAGTGGCTGGAGACTGCGATTGCTGCGATTGAGGTGGCTGAGGATCTGTCGGGGGCCGAGGAGGCGTGGATTAACGATCGCGTGCTGGCGTCGCTGACGGCTCGGCAGGGGGGCTAGTGGTGGCTGACGCGATCGGGATTGCGATGCTGGGGGCGGGGAATGTGGGGGGTGGCGTGGTGGCTGCGCTTCGGAACTCCCGCGAGCGGTATGCGCGGCTGGTGGGGCGGGAGCTTGAGGTTCGGGCTGTGCTGGTTCGGGATGCGAGTCGGGAGCGGCCGGGGCTGGATTCGTCGGTGCTGACGACGGATATTGAGAGGTTGATGATTGATAAGGTTCAGATCGTTGTGGAGGTGATGGGTGGGGAGGAGCCGGCGCACGAATACATGCGGCACGCGCTGGAGGCGGGGAAGCATGTGGTCACCGCCAATAAGGAGGTGATGGCGAAGCATGGGGCCGAGCTGCTGGGGGTGGCGGCGGCGCACGGGGTGCGGTTGTTCTATGAGGCTTCGGTGGGTGGCGGGATTCCGGTCATCAGTCCGCTGTCTCGAGATCTGCTGGCGAATGAGATCACCGCGGTGACGGCGATCATTAACGGCACGACGAATTTCATGCTGACGGCGATGGCGAACGACGGTGTGGATTACGACGAGGTGCTGGCGGAGGCGCAGCGGCTGGGGTACGCGGAGCCTGATCCGACGGCGGACGTGGAGGGGATTGACGCGGCGTACAAGCTGGCGATTCTGTGCGGGCTGGCGTTTGGGCTGGAGGTGGGTCCGGAGGCGATCGACCGCGAGGGGATTTCTGGGCTGACGGCGAACGACTTCGCGTATGCGGATGAGCTGGGCTACACGATTAAGTTGCTGGCGACGGGGCGGCTGGAGAACGGCGATCTGATCGCGAGTGTGCGGCCGACGTTGATTGCGCACTCGGAGCCGTTGGCGAAGGTTGATGGGGTGCTGAACGCGGTGCAGATTGAGGGTGATCTGGTGGGGCGGGTGCTGTTCGAGGGGCCGGGCGCGGGTGCGGCGCCGACGGCGAGTGCGGTGCTGGCGGATGTGCTGGAGCTGGCTCGGGACTATGTGTTCACGGATCGGGAGCCGGCGCCGTTGGCGGCGTTGAGCGCGGCGCGGGTGTTGCCGGCGGAGGCGCATCGTTCGCGGTACTACATTCGGCTGACGGTGCCGGACCGGCCGGGGGTGCTGGCGCAGATTGCCGGGGCGCTGGGCGAGCGGGATGTGAGCATTGCCTCGATGATTCAGTTTGAGACGGACGAGTCCACGGGGACGGCGGAGCTGGTGCTGACGACGCACGTGGCAGAGGTGGGCGCGTTGCGCGCGGCGCTGGATCAGGTGGCGGAGGCTGGCGTGGTGCAGTGGGTGGGGAATGTGTTGCCGATTGCCGGTGCCAGCAGCGGTGCCGGGGGATGACGAGTGAGGGTCCGGTGCCGATCCCGATTGGGGGGGCGCGGATTGATGAGCTGGCGCGTCAGTTGAACCAGGCGCAGACGGCGATTGATGCGTTGCATTCGGAGCTGGTGGGGATTGAGGAGACGCTGCAGGCGGTCGACGGGCGGAGCCAGCGGCACGAGTCGATGCAGGAGCAGGCGCAGTCGTTGCGGCAGGAGCTGGCGCGGTTCGAGCAGCGGTTGGACGACGAGGTGACACTTCGTCGCGACCTGTCGGCGGTGGTGGAGCGGACGGGGCAGCGTGACCACGAGCTGGAGGCGGAGCTGCGTCGGGCGTTGGAGATCATTGCGGGGCAGCTTGCGGACTTCGAGGGGCATCAGGCTTCGAGCGAGGTGCGGCAGCGATCGATGGTGGTGGGGATTGCAGAGCGTGAACGGGGCGAGCGTTCGCTGGAAGATCGGGTGGATGAGTTGGAGCGGCGGCTGGGGGCGCAGCGGAACACGACGGCGCACCAGGTGGACGATGCGAGCCGGGTGGATTCGCAACTTGCGGACCTGGAGCAGCGGGTGCGGGAGCTGGATGGTGAGTTCGCGGCGGGGCGTACGGCGCGGGAGCGGTTGACGACGGAGGTGTCTTCGTTGCGATCGGTGCGGGACCGTGAGGCGGAGTTGCTGGATTTGATCGATCAGCAGCGGGCGACGCGGGCGCGACACGAGAGCCGGCTTTCGGAGATCGAGGAGCTGGTGTCGGCTACGGAGCAGGCGCTGGCGACGGCGGAGGAGCAGCGGGCGCGGCTGGTTCGGGAGCAGGCGGGCGCGGAGGAGCGGATGCGCGGCTTCGGGGAGCGGCTGGAGGCGTTGCGGATGTCCGTGGTGGACCACCAGCGGTTGCAGATGCGGGCGGACGAGGAGACATCGCGCCGGCGCGCGGAGGAGACGGACCGGGAGTTGCGGGTGGCTCGGGATCTGGTGACGCGACTGGCGGAGCAGACAGAAGACGTGATCCAGGATTCCCCGCTATGAAAGCCTTCGGGTTATCGAGGGATGAGCGCTGGCGCGCGGGTTCTGGTGGGTCTGGGGAGTCGGATTTCGGAGTTTCGGCTTTGACTGACCTGAGCGGTGGCATGTTGGTTGGTGGGACCAGCGCGGGTGCGGGGGATGTTGGCTGGGGAGTCAGGTTCGGGGAGTCTCCGCAGTGAGAACGTTCGGTGCGGTTTGCCGGGGGCGCGAAATACAGGAGTTGCCGTTATGAGTAGTGCCGCGGGTGGGATGCCGGATGCTGGAGGGATGACTGCTGGCGAGGAAACTCGCAGAGGGATGACCGCTGGCGCGGGGGGGTCCCGGTTCATTCTGGAGCGGTATCGAGAGCTGTTGCCGGTGACGGATGCGACGCCGATGGTGACGCTGGGCGAGGGTGGGACGCCGCTGATTCGGAGCTGTCGGCTGGAGGCGGAGCTGGGGCTGGAGGCGCTGTACTTCAAGGCGGAGTTCTCGAATCCGACTGGTTCGTTCAAGGACCGGGGGATGGTGCTGGCGGTGGCGAAGGCGGCGGAGGCGGGGGCTGAGGCGGTGATCTGCGCTTCGACGGGGAACACGTCGGCATCGGCGGCGGCGTATGCATCGCGGCATGGGTTAAAGGCGATTGTGGTGGTGCCATCGGGTCGGATTGCGATGGGGAAGCTGGCGCAGGCGGTGGCGCACGGGGCGCAGATTGTGGCGATTGACGGTTCGTTCGACGATGCGTTGCGGGTGGTGCGTGAGTTGGCGGAGAAGCATCCGGTGGCGCTGGTGAACAGCGTGAATCCGCACCGAATTGAGGGTCAGAAGACGGGTGCGTTCGAGATTGTGGATGAGCTGGGCGCGGCGCCGGATGTGCTGTGCATTCCGGTGGGGAACGCGGGGAACATTACGGCGTACTGGCGCGGGTTTAGCGAGTACTACCAGATGGAGCGGGTGGGGACGCGGCCGCAGATGTGGGGTTTCCAGGCGGCGGGCGCGGCGCCGCTGGTGAGCGGTGTGCCGGTGGCGCATCCGGAGACGATTGCGACGGCGATCCGGATTGGGAATCCGGCGACGTGGGACGGTGCGATTTCAGCGCGGGATGAGTCCGAGGGGCTGATTGATGCGGTGACGGATGAGCAGATTTTGGAGGCGTACCGCCGGCTGGCGGCGGACGAGGGGATTTTCTGCGAGCCGGCATCGGCGGCTTCGCTGGCTGGTCTGATGCAGCAGCATGCGGCGGGTGTGGATCTGAGCGGGAAGACGGCGGTGTGCATCATCACGGGTCACGGGTTGAAGGATCCGGATACGGCGCTTCAGATCGACGCGGACCGGGTGGAGTCTGCGGCGGAGTCGGATGCTGTGGAGCGGGCGTTGGGGTGGGATTGAGGGTTGGGTTGGGATAGTCGCGCTGAAGATGATGCGTTCTAGCACGAGCTAACCCTTCTTCAGTACCTGTTGATCGTTCCCTGCTTTGGCTACTTTGGTATGCTCCCGCACGGAACGGATTAGTTACTTACGGGCGGGGTTAGCTGTTGATTTTCTTTTCAAAGTGCACGCCGTGTTAAACCCTGAAGGCATCAGAGATTTGCTCGGGCTCTCAGCTGGCGCCCGTTTCTGGGCCTGTGATTTGCACGTCCACACCCCGATTTCTGCCGACTGGCCGGGAACGATCGATAGCGATAGTTGGGACTGGGCGAGCGAGTTAGTTGCGGCGGCCCGAGCGACTGGCCTGGATGTAGTGGCTATCACGGACCATCACACGGTGGACGGGATTGAAGCAGTTCGACACGCGGCAGCAGGCGAGGGTCTTCATGTCCTGCCCGGCGTAGAGATCGCCACACCCGAGGGCCACATCACCGCGATCTTCGATACGGCGACCGATATCCAAGTCATACGCGACCTCCTAATTCAAGAGGGGTTCACTGGCGAGAGGTACGGTATTACGAATTCGAGGAGCGCAGAAAGCCTCGACCACGTCGCCGTGAGAATTAAGGCCGCAGGCGGAATCGCGATCCTTGCGCACGTCGAATCTAGCGCAGGATTGGCAAAGAACAGCAGCCAAGACGTCCGGCGCCGAGTCGCAAGCGAACAGGCTATCGATGCCGTCGAGGTAACTGGCGACGATCAGATCGAGCGCTACCAGAGTGATGAGAATCCCCTCGGTCGCGCGTTCCCGGTGATTCAGTCATCAGATTCATGGGATGCCACCAAGTCCCAGCATTCACTTGACGCCATTGGTCGGCGGCGTACTTTTCTCAAAATGGACACGCCGTCGTTGGACGGCATTCGGACAGCACTGCTCGATCCCGATGTGAGGGTGAATCCGAAGCTCCCAGATCGGCCAGAGAATGTCGTTGAGGCCATGCATGTCGCGGAAGGCTTCCTTGGTGGAACTTCGATCAGACTGAGCGACGGTCTGACGTGTCTCATTGGCTCCACGGGGTCGGGGAAATCACTGTGTCTTGAACTGATTCGATATGTGTTGGATCAGCGGACGACGCTGCCCCGACTTCTTGAGGAGTCGGACTCGCTCTTGGACGCGAATGCCCCCGGCGGCAGCGTTGATCTGATCATTCGCAAGGGTGAAGCTCGCTACTTGGTCGAGCGAGCTCTGCCCAGAGCAGATGGAGCTCCCCCCGTTGTCTACGAGGTGACTGGTGATGGGGTCTGCGAGCCTCGGGACATCCCGATTCTCGCGTCGTTCTTTCCGCTCAAGGCGTATAGCCAGAGTGAGATCATCGAGTTTGCGCGAAACCCGTCGGTGCGGATGAGCCTGATTGACGATCTGGTCGACACTCGCGAGGCTCAGAATGAGATTCGTGAAGCCAAAAGCCGCTTGGTAGAAAACGCGGTGCGCTACTGCAACGCGATCGATGCGGTTCGGGCCGCTGAAGCGGCGTCGGCGGAACTTCCGGGCATTGAGGAGGACATCGATCATCTCAAACAAGTCCTGACCGACGCGGTCGTGTCCGAGCACCAGCGGTGGCAACGTGATGATCGCAACGTTCAGCGTGCCATCAGAGAGCTTCGCAGTGCCTTGGGTACTCTCACAGAAGGGTTCGCACTCCGAATACCCGAGGGCGACCTTCGTCAGGAAGATAGTCCGAACCCCGAGGTCCTTTCTGAGCTAGAAGGCGTTTTGGCTCACGCCAGAGGTGAGCTGAGCGGGAAGCTTGCTGATCTTGAGCAAAGTGTCACGCAAGCAATCGCCGAGGCAGAGAGGGTTGGCGAGGTCTGGGGCAAGGCCTTCACTCAGGAGAAGGCTGACTATGAGACTAGGCTTGCGCAGATCGACCAGGACGGAGCCGGGCTCGCGAGCCTTTCGAGGCGCCTGTCGGTGCAGGAAGGTGAGCGAGATCGATTGTTGACCATTCGGTCGAGCCTCGATGAGGTGTTGAGAGTTGCGGTGTCAGACGCATTCAGCGACCGAGAGATTCTCCTCACACAAATGCTTACGGCTAGACGTGCGATCAGAGATGCTCGCATCAAGAAGGCCGACGAGCTAACTGATCGACTAGACCACCGAGTCATTCTGTCCGTAGACGCTGATGCCGACAATGAAGACTTCCTGGAGAAACTCTCCGCGTTTAGCCGGGGCTCGCGCACACGGTCGTCCGATCTGGAGCTCATGACCAAGAAGCTTCACCCAGTGAAGTTCGTCAAATCAATGATCGATGCGGACTACGGTGCTCTTTCAAAACTGACTGGGGTTTCCGAGCAACGCTTCGAGCGGATGCGCGAGCATATGGAGGAGGATTCGACGGAGTTGCGTGAGTTGTTGGATCTGCAGCTCTCTGATGAACGCGACGTGTTGCAAGTCAAGTTTCGACGATCAGACGGTTCGTATCGTCCCGTCGAGCAACTCGCACACGGAGAGCGGTGCGCCGTCATTCTCATGATCGCGATGGCGGAAGGAGATGCTGTACTGCTCGTCGATCAGCCCGAAGATGCGCTGCATCCGCCTCTGATTGAGGAGCAGATTGTCGGTTCGCTGCGCGGCGACCGTCTTCGTCGACAGCACATATTCGCCACACGGAACGCGAACGTCGTTGTATCCGGGGATGCTGAGCAGACAGTGGGTCTTGAAGCCACAGCTATCCATGCCGAGGTGACGAAGACCGGGTCGATCGATCGCTTCGAGACGCGCGATCTTCTTGTCTATCATCTTGAGGGAGGCCGAGATGCCTTCGATCGCAAGACCGCGCTCTACTCGCTTGGGCGTCGCAACTAGGTTTCGATTCCGCACAGCGCCGCTTCGTAGTGATGCTGGTACAAGCTCTAACCTCAGAGCACAGTTCGGCGAGGGGTGGCTCGCCGCTTCTACGAGATCAAAGCGAACGCCTGCCCAGACGGGTTGGCGGGCAAGTGTGTCGGGTGCCCGGTTCGGAACTGATTGTGGAAGCTGCAGGCGGGGCGTGACTGCGCGCATTACCCGCGTGATAGGGTCCCTACGTTGACGGCTTAGCGACGGGACGCCTGGGTGGCGGACAGCAGCACGATTCCTGGAACTGGCCCCGTCCGGGGGTTGCCGCTTCCTTCGACGTTGTTTGGGCACACGGTGTTTTACGGGTGGTACATCGTTGCGGTGGCGTGTCTGGTTTCGATGATGTCGATGGGGATTTCGGCGTACGGGCTGGGGGTGTTCATCAAGCCGATTGAGGCGGATCTGGGGTGGTCGCGGACGGACATTTCGCTGGGGCAGACGCTGTCGACGGGGGTGATGGGGCTGGCGGGGTTTGTGCTGGGTGGGCTGGTGGACCGGCAGGGTGGGCGGCTGCTGATGGTGCTGGGCGCGGTGTTCGCGGGGTCGGCGTACGTGTTGCTGAGTCAGGTGCAGGAGCTGTGGCAGTACTACCTGATCACGGCGCTGGTGCTGACGCCGGGGATGGGGATGATGGGGGCGATTGTCCTGAATGTGGTGGTGTCCAACTGGTTCCTGCAGCGACGGGGGCGGGCGATTGCGCTGACGAACCTGGGGGTGTCGTTCGGGGCGATCCTGGTGCCGAAGGTGGCGACGTGGATCATCGAGACGCACGGGTGGCGGACGGCGTGGGTGGCGATTGGGATTTCGATCTGGGTGCTGGTGATTCCGCCCTCGTGGTTCGTGATGCGTCGGCGGCCGGAGGATCATGGGCTGGAGCCGGACGGGGGGCTGATCGAGATCATGGGGCGGGGGAGCGCGGTGGCGGCGCAACGGGCGGCGGCGGACCGGCTGCGCTGGACACGTCGCCAGGTGATGCGGACGCCGACGCTGTGGATGCTGATCTTTGTGTTCGGGTTCGGCAGTGTGGGGATGATGGGGATGCTGCTGCACATGGTGCCGTTCTTGTCGGACTCGGGGTACTCGCCGGCGGCGGCGGCGACGGCGTTCACGATGGTGGGGTTCTCGGGGCTGATTTCGAAGCCGCTGTGGGGGTTGGCGGTGGAACGGTTCGAGGCGCGGTTTGTGGCGGCGGCGGAATTTTCGGCGCTGGGGCTGGGAGTGCTGGCGATCAGTCTCGCATCGACGTTGCCGCTGATGTACGGGTCGATCTTCCTGTTCGGGATCGGGGTAGGCGGGATGATGACGGTGCAGGAGACGGTGTGGGCGGACTACTACGGTCGGCTGACGCTGGGGATGGTGCGTTCGATCGGTCGGGCGTTCACGATCGTGTTCAGCGCGGCGGGGCCGCTGGTGGCGGCGTTGGCGTACGACGTGCGGGGTTCGTACGAGCTGGCGTTCCTGTTGTTCGTGGGGTCGTACGCGTGCGCGGCGGTGCTGGTGCTGGTGACGCCGTTCCCGAAGCACCCGGGGGACGAGGTGGATCGGGATGTATCGGATGTGGGCCTGGAGAGCGAGCTGGCGGCGGGGGGTGGCGGATGAGGATTGGGTTGCTGTCGGACACGCATCTGCCGGAGGCGGGGCCTGATCTGCCGCCGGAGGTGTATGAGGCGCTGCGTGGGTGTGACGCGATCCTGCACGGTGGCGACATCACGATGGGCAAAGTGCTGGACCGCCTCGAAGAGATTGCGCCGGTGTACGCGGCGATGGGGAACCACGACGAGCATCTGGCGGCGGATCCTCGGGTGGAGGCGCTGCACTGGCTGACGTTCGAGGGGCACGAGGTGGCGCTGCTGCATCGGTTCGAGCCGCTGGAGTGGAGCATGGAGCGGCTACTCGAACGCTTCTTTGGAGGTCGACGGCCGGGGGTGGTGGTGTTCGGGGACTCGCACTTTGAGTCGGTGGAGGAGCGGGAGGGGGTGCTGCTGTTCAACGTGGGGAGCGCGACGCTTCCTCGGAACCTGAGTCCGCGGTTGGGGCATGTGGGGTTTCTGACGCTGGAGGCGGGGCGACCGCCGGTGGCGGAGTTGGTGGATCTGTCGGGTGGTGCGAACGACGGGTTGATGCGGACGGGGGCGGAGCGGCGCGGGGGGTAGGCGTGGTTCGTCGCGCGTATCATCCGCTGCGGGTGAGCCGGGGCTGGTTTGCCATCGAAGGTTGGAGGATGCGATGCGGGTGGGTGTGGTGTTGCCGCAGATGGAGATTGGCGCTGATCCGGGGGTGATTCGGGAGTATGCGCAGACCTCGGAGGCGGCGGGGTACGACCATGTGATTGCGTACGACCATGTGCTGGGGGTGGATCCGGGCCGGCCTGGTCGTGGCGCGGGTGCGTACACGAACGAGGCGTTGTTTCACGAGCCGATGGTGCTGTTTGGGTTCCTGGCGGGGCTGACGAGTCGGATTGAGCTGTGGACGGGGATTCTAATTTTGCCGCAGCGGCCGACGGCGCTGGTGGCGAAACAGGCGGCGGAGGTTTCGGTGCTCTCGGGCGGGCGGCTGGTGCTGGGGGTGGGGGTTGGCTGGAATCCGGTGGAGTATGAGGCGCTGGGGCAGGACTTCGCTACTCGGGGGCGACGGATGGAAGAACAGGTTGGGTTGCTGCGGGAGCTGTGGGGGGACTCGATTGTTTCGTTCGAGGGGGAGTTTGATCGGGTGACAGCGGCGGGGATCAATCCGCTGCCGGCGGCGACGATTCCGATCTGGATGGGCGGGCAGGCGGATCGGGTGATGGAGCGGATCGGACGGCTCGGGGACGGGTGGCTGGTGCAGCCGGCGTTGCGCGATGATCCGGGTGGGATTGCGCCGTATGTGGAGCGGATCCATGCGTCGGCGCGGGAGGCGGGTCGCGACCCCTCGGAGATTGGGCTCGAGAGTCGGGTGTCGGTGGCGGGGCTGAGTATTGGGCAGCAGGTGGAGCTGGCTCGGGAGTGGGAGGCGCTGGGGTGCTCGCACGTGACGCTGAACACGATGGGTGCGGGGCTGGAGACGCCGGCGGCGCACCTGGAGGCGGTGCGGGCGTTCGCGTCGGCGCTGGGGCGGTAGCGCGGGCGTCGGAAGGTGGGGCGGGGGTGGTCTCGGGCACCGGGCTCGAGACCACCCCCCCGCGCCCGTATCACTCAGCCGGTTCGCTCGCGATCGCGGCTGCGATGTCCAGGAGGTTGATCGTGCCGTCGGAGGGCAGGAACACTGTCGTGTCGGGGAGCCGAGACAGCGCTTCGAAGCGGATCAGCGGGTCAGTCAGGGAGGCGGCGATCGTTCGGTTGGCTGCAGCCTGGGCATCCGCCTCGATGGTGATCACGCTCGCGTTTGCCTCTGCGGCGATCACGGCGGCATCGGCGACACCCTGTGCCTCTGCGACCTTGGAGCGTGCCTCGGCCTCGGTGATCGCGACGCGCTCTTCCGCGGCGAATGCGTCCTGGGTCGCGACTTGCTTGCGTTCGATCGCGTCGTTGAAGGCAGCGGTGTAGCCAATGTTGTTGATCTGGATCGAGCGGATGACGATGTAGAAGTCGGCCAGCTCCTGACGCAGCGTGGCGGTCACCTGTTCTCGAATGGCTGCTCGTTGCGTGGTCGCCTCGATGGAGGTGTAGCCGACGACGGTCTGTTTGAAATGCTGTTCGACCCGCGCCTGGACATCGATCCGCCGGAAGAAGTCCGCGCCGTGCTCGATCAGCAGGTTGTCTGCGTTGGTCGGGTCGACGTTCCAGTTCACGGTCACGGTGTAGAAGACGTCCTGGGTTTCCGACGATGACGCCTCGATGCGAGGGAAGGCATCGGCATTGGTGCCGAACCCGGTGGCGTTGGTCTGGATGTTGACGGATTCGACTGTCTTCCACGGAGCCATGAAGTGCGGCCCGGCATCGACGGTGCCGATGATCTCGCCGAACTGCTTCACGACGCCGACGTGGCCGAAGTCCACTTGTTTGTAGGACATGAAGCCGGTGGCAGCCACGGTTGCGAGGATCCAGATTGCGAGCGTGGCAAAGATTGGTTTGTTGCCGTAGGTCTGGCGGTCTCCCGTGCGCAGATCCCAACGTGTGAAGCCGCCCACCGCGGCGACGAGCACCACGATCAGCAGCGCAAGCGTCAGTGCAGATTCGAAGATGATCCAAGGCATTGTGCAGTCCCCCTTTTGGCGCGCAGATCACGTGGATCAGGCACCTGTGCGGTCGATCACGATCGTCCGTGGACATCCGGAGGCACGGGAATCCTTACGCGGGCGACGAGGGGCGAGGCTCTGGGCCTGTCGCTCGTTCGAAGGCGCGGACGTCCGAAATCCTCTGGAGGGGAGACCCGTACTCTAGCAAGATGCTGACGCCGAGCCGGTGTCCGGTGGTGTATCCGCACCGGTGGTGGGGAGTACGGGGAGCAGGATCGGATAGGCTCACGGCGTGGAAGTGCATCTGATCGACGGGACGTACGAGCTGTTTCGGCATTACTTTGCCGTGCCGAAGCGGCAGGGGCCGAGTGGGACCGAGGTGGCGGCGGTGGGTGGGGTGCTGGACTCGATGCTGGGGCTGCTGGAGGGTGGCGCGACGCATGTGGGGGTGGCGACGGATCGGGAGATTCGGTCGTTCCGGAATGCGCTCTATGACGGGTACAAGGCGGGCGAGGATGTGGAGCCGGAGTTGCTGGCGCAGTTCCCGATCCTGGAGACGGTGCTGGAGGCGGCGGGGTTCGCGGTGTTCCCGATGGTGGAGCACGAGGCGGACGATGCGATGGCGACGGCCTCGGCGATTGCTGAGCGGGACGAGCGCGTCGAGAAGGTGTGGATCTGCACGCCGGATAAGGATCTGGCGCAGTGCGTGGTGGATCCTCGGGTGGTGCAATTCGACCGTCGACAGGAGCTTGAGTACGACGAGGCGGGGGTGATGGAGAAGTTTGGGGTGCGACCGGAGTCGATACCGGACTACCTGGGGCTGATGGGGGATAGCGCGGACGGGTTTCCGGGGCTGCCAGGGTGGGGGGCGAAGTCGGCGTCGGTGGTGCTGGCGCACTACGGGCATCTGGAGGCGATCCCGGACGACGTTGAGGAGTGGGCGGTGAAGGTGCGGGGCGCTCGGCTGGCGGAGACGCTGGCGGCGGAGCGGGCGACGGCGGTGCTGTTTCGTCGAATCGCGACGCTGGTACGGGATGTGCCGGGGTTCGGGGGTGTCGATGACTGGGAGTGGCGTGGGCCGACGGAGGAGATTGAGAAGGTGTGTGTCGCGCTCGGGCGGCCGCAGGTGGCGGAGCGGGTACGTAAGTTGGCGGACGCACGCGCTTTGCGCGCGCAGGGGCTTGCGGAGCAGCGGGCGCGGGACGCGGACGAGTAGGGGTACTTGATGCGGGTGGCGGTGCTGGACGATTACCAGGGGGTGGCGCTGGGGAGCGCGGACTGGGCGGCGGTGACGGCGCGGGCTGAGGTGGTGGTGTTTTCGGACCACGTGGCGGATGAGGGGGAGTTGGCGGAGCGGCTACAGGACTTCGAGGTGGTGGTGTTGATGCGGGAGCGGACGCCGTTTCCTCGGTCGCTGTTTGAGCGGCTGCCGAAGTTGCGGCTGCTGGTGACGACGGGGGCGCGGAACGCATCGGTGGATGCAGCGGCGGCGTCGGATGCCGGGGTGGTGTTCTGCGGGACGGCGGGGCTGCCGTATCCGACGGCGGAGCTGACGTGGGGGTTGATCCTGGCGCTGGTTCGTCGGATTGCGGCGGAGGATGCGGCGGTTCGACGGGGTGAGTGGCAGACGACGCTGGGCGAGGGGTTGCAGGGGAAGACGCTGGGGGTGATTGGCCTCGGGCGGTTGGGGAGCCAGGTGGCTTCGGTGGGGCGGGCGTTCGGGATGTCGGTGGTGGCGTGGAGCGAGAATCTGACGCGGGAGCGGACCGACGAGGTGGGGGTGGAGCTGGCGCGCAGCAAGGCGGAGCTGCTGGAGCGGGCGGATGTGGTGACGATTCACCTGGTGCTGTCCGAGCGGACTCGGGGGCTGGTTGGGGCGGCGGAGTTGGGGTTGATGCGGGAGTCGGCGTATCTGGTGAACACATCGAGAGGGCCGATTGTGGACGAGGGGGGGCTGGTGGAGGCGCTGCGGTCTGGCTCGATCGCGGGGGCGGGGCTGGATGTGTTCGATACGGAGCCGCTGCCGGCGGGGCACCCGCTGCTGTCGTTGGACAATGTGGTGCTGACGCCGCACGTGGGGTACGTGACGAAGGAGACGTACGAGGTGTTTTACGGGGAGGCGGTGGAGGGCATTGTCGCTTTCCTCGATGGGGCGCCGGTGCGGGTGATTGGGGGTGGGGCGTGACGTCCTCGGAGGTCGAGGTCGCAGGCTAGGTGGCGGAGAGGTCTAGCGAGTGGTCGTTGACGATCTGTCGCAGCACGACGCGCCAGGCGACGGCAGCGAGCGCGAGGATGAGGAAGCCCTCGACGATTGCGACGGCGCGGAGGCCGTAGAGGTCTGCTAGTGCACCGGCGACGATGGCGCTGACGGGGAAGAAGCCGGCCATGGTGAAGGTGAGGCCCATGACCCGTCCTCGCATCGCGTCGGGTACGCGGATGAGCAGGTAGGTCTGGAAGGCGGCAAAGACGGAGCTTTCACCGGCGCCGGCGATCACGAGGGCGAAGCCTGTGAACAGGGGCGACTGGGAGGTTCCGTAGACGAGTGCGCCAATGCCAACGGCGACGGCGCCGAAGAGCATGACGTAGCCGATCTGCCGGCGCTGACCGAAGGTTGCGACCGCCATGGCGCCGACGACTCCGCCGACGCCGAGGCTGGCGCTGAGCGCGCCGAAGGTTGCGGCTCCGCGCCCGAGTTCCTGATCAACGAAGAGCGGGAGCAGCAGTACGTATGACTGTCCGAGCACGAAGGGCGTGAGCATGGCGGCGGTGATCTTGAGGAGGTCCTTGTTCTGCAAGAGGTATGTCCAGGCCTCGCGCAGGTCGGCGGTGACGGAGCGGTGTTCGACACGTTCGACGGCGCCGAAGGAGGCGGCCACGCCGAGCGCGAGCATGGCGAGGGCGACGAGGTATGCGCCGGTGGTGGCGAAGTAGGCGATGCCGATGCCGACGCCGCCGACGAGGACGCCGCCGATTGCGGGGCCGATGACGTTCGGCAGGCTGTGGCTGGCGCTGTTGAGGGATGTGGCGTTCATCAGATGAGCATCGGGGACGAGACGCGCGGTCATCGCCTGGCTGGTGGGCATGCGGATGGCGAAGAGCAAGCCGCCCAGCAGCGAGGCGACGACCATATGCCAGATTGCGATGAGGTCCGTGACGACCAGGACGCCGATGGCGGCGGCCGCGATCAGAGCGACGACGTTATCGAGCAGGAGGAGATTGCGGCGATTGAGGCGATCGGCGGCGAGGCCCATCGGAATCGCGCCGCCTGCGAGGGTCACAGCGAACAGTCCTTCGATGAGGCCGAGTATGAGGGCGGAGTCCGTGAGCTGGACGATCAGCCAGGAGCGCGCGGTGAACTGGACCATGAGGCCGAGCGCGACGACGAGGTTGCTGAGCCAGAAGAAGCGGAATGAAGGGTAGGAGAGCGAGACGAGTGCTCGTCTCCTCCAATTCTCGATCGGTGGGCGATCGAGCGGGTCGGGGGCTTCGGTCACGTCGCCCCTTTCTGGTCAGATCGCCGTGCGCTCCGGTTCCAGGGCATCATCCTATCGAGAGACGTGGCCGTCTCGCGCCGACGATGGTGGCGACTCGCGGAGCATGGGGCATCGCGTAGGTACAGTCTGGTGATGAGGCGTGCGGCGCGAGCAGGGTTGTGGAGGCGCGAGGATGAATGAGACTTCGTTCGTTCCGCTCGACGAGGGGGTACTCCCGGAGGGGGTGCGGGCGCGGTTCGTCGAGGGGGTGAACGGGATTCGGGTGCATGTGCTGGAGGCGGGGTTCGAAGAGCCCGGGCGGCCGCTGGTGATGCTGGTGCACGGGTTCCCGGATCTGGCGTATGGGTGGCGTGGGGTGATGCCGCTGCTGGCGGAGGCGGGGTCCCACGTGGTGGCGGCGGACCAGCGGGGGTACGGGCGGAGCGGCGGGACGGAGGCGACTTACGAGACGGCGCTGGGACCGTATTCGACGCTGAACAAGGTGCGGGATGCGGTGGGGCTGGTATCGGCGCTGGGGTACAGCTCGGTGGCGGCGGTGGTTGGGCACGACTCGGGGTCGCCGATTGCGGGGTGGTGTGCGCTGATTCGGCCGGACGTGTTCCGGAGCGTGGTGCTGATGAGTGCGCCGTTTGGTGGGGTGGCGGCACTGGGGGGTGGGGAGCGGGCGGCGGCGCGCGTGGTTCCAGCTCGGGCGTCGGGGATGGATGCGGAGCTGGCGAGGTTGGAGCCAGCTCGGAAGCATTACCAGTCGTACTACTCGACGCGGGAGGCGAACGAGAACATGTGGCGCTCGCCGCAGGGGGTGCATGCATTCTTGCGGGCGTACTACCACTTCAAGAGCGCGGATTGGGCGGGGAACCAGCCGCATGCCCTGGAGGGGATGACAGCGGAGGCATTGGGAGAGCTGCCGACGTACTACGTGATGCGGCTGGAAGAGGGGATGGCGGAGACGGTGGCGGCTGAGATGCCCTCGGAAGATGCGATCGCGGGGTGTGGGTGGCTGCCGGAGGACGAGCTGGCGGTGTTCAGCGGGGAGTACGAGCGGACGGGGTTCCAGGGCGGGTTGCAGAGCTATCGGTGGGGGACGAGCGGGCTGGGTGGGGCGGAGCTGTCGTTGTTTGCTGGTCGGACGATTGATGTGCCCTCGTGCTTTGTGTCGGGGGCGAGCGACTGGGGGAACTATCAGTCGCCGGGGGCGCTGGAGCGGATGGTGGAGAGCGCGTGCACGGATTTCCGAGGGGTGCATTTCATCGAGGGCGCCGGGCACTGGGTGCAGCAGGAGCAGGCGGAGGTGGTGAGTGCGGCGGTGCTGGAGTTCCTGGGCGGCTAGCGGTCCGCGGTGGGCTGGAGGGTGCGGACGGTGTGGTGGGCGGCTTCGAATAGCGAGTGGAGGCGGTCAGGGTCAGGGCCGATGCGGACGGCGAGGTTGAGGCCGAGCGTCTCGAGCACGAGCTGATTGGCGGTGGTGCCGATGGGGGGCGTCGGTGGGATCTCGTCGTTGGCCTGCGCTCGGGAGAGGGCGGCGCGGAAGCCGGC
>JABIST010000445.1 GCA_018700215.1 Dehalococcoidia bacterium
CTGCTGAGAGATGGCGGGTTGGACGACGTTCAGTTCGGCGGCGGCGGATGTGAATCCGCCGGTGCGGACGACGGCTTCGAGGTATGAGAGGCTCCGCAGGTCCATCATTTGATGTTATCAGGGGTATCAGATCTATCTATTGGATTTATCGTTCCAGGCGAGCACACACTCGAGAGGAAGCTGAGAACGAAGGAGTAACTGATGGCTGTGTTTGCTGAATCGATTGATATTGCGGCGTCACCGGATGATGTGTGGGCGGTAGCGGGAGACGTGCAGAACATCTCTGGCTGGTTGCCGTTCATCGGGGAATCGCGAACCGAGGGCGACTACCGGCACTGCGAGACCGAGGCGGGGCCGCTGCGAGAGCGGATTCTGGTTCACGATGATGAGGCGCGGCGCTACGAGTACACGATCCTTGAGGCTCCGATGGAGATTGAGTTCATTCACGCGACGGTGCAGGTGACGCCGACGGCCGATGGGGCACACGTGGAGTGGTCCACGCTGGTGACGCCAGACGAGCTGGTGGATGCGTTCAGCCCGATCTACCGGGCGGGCCTGGAGAATATGAAGCGCCAGCTCGAGAGCTAGTGCGGCTAGTGTGACTGCTGCAACTGGGGTTCAGCGTCCTCGATCGTCGTGCGCTTTCGAGTCGCGCGGCGATCGGGGCTGGTTCGCTACTTCGTCGATGGTCACAGTCGTAGGCTGGGGCGGCGATGGAGGTGGTGAGGGATGCTGGAAGACCCGGGGCGGTTCTATTGGAAGTGGCTGGCGACGGGCGCCGGACTGCTGATTGTGTACGCGATCGAGCGGTCGTTTCGGACGGGCGGGCTGTTCTAGCCGCGGGTTGATGTGCCTCGAATGATTCTCTAGTCGGACTGGCTGATCTCGGTGGGACGTTTGCTCCTCGCGGTGTGGGGTGGCTGTGGGCTAGAATTCGCGCTCCAGCCACGAGTTTGAGCACTGAGGGGGAAATGTATGGTCGATCGATTCCCGGTCGAAGCGGGACATATCATGTTGTTCGCGCGTTCGGTGGGCGACACGAACCAGGTTTACTACGACGAGGACTACGCGAAGACGACGGAGGCAGGCGGGATCATTGCGCCGCCGACGTTCGTACAGGCGAGTGCGCAGTTCGAGGATGACTACAGTCTGCGGCCGACGATTGGCGAGGACTGGTTCGGTTCGGGCAAAGAGCCGACGGGCGTGAAGCGCGAGCCGAGCGGCGGCGGCGGCGGTGGTCTGCACGCGGAGCAGCACTACGAGTACCACCGGAACCTGAAGCCGGGCGATGTGCTGCACTCGGTGAATAAGCCGGGCGAGAGCTGGGAGCGCGAGAGCAAGCGCGCCGGGACGCTGAAGTTCTCCGAGTCGATCACGGAGTACTACGACCAGAACAATGAGCTGGTGATCACCGCTCGTTCCGTGGGTGTGCAGACCGAGCGCCCCGTGGACCAGGGCTAGGGGGTTCTTCATGGCACTCAAGGCAAGTGAGATCAAGGTTGGCGATGAGTACACCGAGGTGGTTGCCGACAATCTGACGCGCACGCAGATCGTGCAGTACGCGGGTTCATCGGGCGACTACAACCCGCTGCACTCGGACGAGGTGTTTACGACGAAGGTGGCGGGGTACCCGTCCGTCTTCGCGCACGGGATGCTTTCGATGGGCGCGACTGGGAAGGCGCTGACGAACTACGTTGGCGATGGCCAGCTCACGAAGTACGGCGTGCGGTTCGTGAACCAGGTGTGGCCGGGCGACACGCTGACGGCGACGGTTGCGGTTGAGGAGATCCGTGAGGAGGGCGGGCAGCAGCTCGTGGACCTGACGGTGAGTACTTCGAACCAGGATGGTCGCGAGGTTGTTCGCGGTAGCGCGACGGCGCGGATTGACGCGTAGTTCGATGGTTTCGCCTCGCTGATTGCGGGGCATTGGAAGCAACGATGCGAGGGGCGCCGAGAGGCGCCCTTCGTTCGTGTGTTGGGTGGAGTGGGGAGGGGCGGGAGCAGAGGGCGAGAAGGAGAGGGGCGGGAGCAGAGGAGGGGAATGGACGCGGGCTGGTGCCCGCGGCGCGGGTAGCGCCTCCTCACGGAGGCGTGGCCGGGGAGTCCGACACTCTTCACCAGCACCGTCGGCCCGACGTGATCATGGCCTGAACTCGGACTGCCGATTGCTGAAGTCTTGGCTCAGTGACGCACATCGATGCCACGGCGATCGAGGGCTTCTCTGACCTGGCTGAGCAGCTCATCACGCATCTCACGCCCGTTCGGGAACTCATCGTCCCGATCCGCTCGCCACGCCGCGACCATCGCAAGCTTGAGGATCCGGCAGTCGCGAAGCAAGAGTCGATCGGCGAGTGTGTAGTGAGCGCCAACCTCGTCGGGCGTATGGGCGATGTCGAACTCGACTGGCCCGTAGCAACACGTCTCGAAGTCGATGAACCGCATGCCGCTCGTGGTGTTCAGCAGGTTGCCCGCGTGCGGTTCGCCGTGGAGCAGCTGCTCGTCCGCGCTGCGGCCGACGACGGCCCGTCGAAGGCTGCGCAATGAGTTGGTCAGGAGCTCCCGGTCCGCGTTCACGAGCTCCGGACTCTGCGAACGGTCCTGGACGATCGATTGCGCCTGATCGACTCGATCGGTGAAGTGCGGCGCGGTCACATCGAGCTGCCGCATGCCGGCATGCAGGCGTTCGAGCGCCTGCGCGTACTCGGCCGGCGTGATCTCGTCGGTAGGTAAGGGCTCGTAGTACTTCCAGAACGTGATGGCGAAGCCGTCGCGCAGATAGACGAGAGGCTCCACCCGAGGCTCGATCACAGCGACCGGGCTGTCGGCTTCCTCGAACCGCCGTGCGATCTCGAGC
>JABIST010000006.1 GCA_018700215.1 Dehalococcoidia bacterium
TCCTCCGGCAGCGTCAGCTTGAACATCACCTGCTGCTCCGCCGATAGCGTCCCCAGCCGCTCCAACAGCGCCGTCTTCAGCAAGCCCTCGGCCTCCGCCTTCTCCGGACTGTGGATGTCCACCTCAGGCTCCAGAATCGGCACCAGCCCCGCCGCAACAATCTGCAGCCCAATCTCGAACTGCTGACCCACAATCGCCTGAATCCCCGCCGCGTTCGCCAGCTTGATCACGGAGCGCATCTTCGTGCCAAAGACGCCCTTCGCCTTCGCCCGTCCCAGCAGCCCATCAAGGTCGGGCATCGGCTTCATCAACTGAACGCCATCCGCCTCGTCCGCCAGCCCCTTGTCCACCTTCAGGATCGGCACCACCTGCTTCCGCTCCCACAGGTACTGCGCCGCCCCCAACCCATCGATCTCCCGATCCATCGTGTTCTCGAACAGGATCGCCGCCAGAATCCGGTCCCCACCGAAGCTCGGACTCATCACAATCCGCGTCCGCATCTCATGAATCCGATCAAACATCTCCGCGTCGTTCGAGTACGCGCTCTCATCCACCCCATACAACCCCAACGCCCGAGGCGTGCTCCCGCCACTCTGATCCAGCGCGGCCACAAAGCCGTCCGCTGTTCGCATCTTCTGAAGCTGCTCGTCGTGTGTCATGGCACCCACCTGAAGGTTCATTCAAAGCGTGTCGAGCGTCGATTCTGGCCGGAAGGGCCAAACGGAACAACCGCCGCGGACTAAAGGTCTCCAGCCCACCATCCCAGCGAGTCCGAATCCCATCCGGTACCAGCTATTCGTGAGACAGCTGCCTGCCCGCGACGATCGAAGCGACAGACTCCGGCCAACGCTCGCCGCGTAGCCACCGGCGCGCGTGTGGCGCGCTAGAGCGGGATCGAGCCGTGCTTCTTCGGTGGCATCGACTCCGACTTCGTCCGCAGCATCTCAAGCGCCTTCGCCACCTTGATCCGAGTGTCTCGAGGATCAATCACATCATCGATGTACCCGTTCGCCGCCGCGATGTACGGGTGCTCCAACTCCTCCTCGTAGTCCGCGATCAGTCGCTGCCGCTCCGCGTCCTCATCGTCTGCCGCCTGCAGCTCGCGACGATTGATGATGTTCACCGCCTGACTGCCGGCCATCACTGCCACGGCTGCACCGGCCCACGCGTAGTTCACGTCTGCACCGAGGTGCTTCGAACCCATCGCGTCGTACGCCCCGCCGAACGCCTTCCGAAGAATGATCGTCACCTTCGGAACCGTCGCCTCTGCGTACGCGTACACCAGCTTCGCCCCGTGGCTGATAATCCCGCCGTACTCCTGCGACACACCCGGCAAGAACCCCGGCACATCCACCAGCGTCACAATCGGAATGTTGAACGCATCACAGAACCGCACGAACCGTGCAGCCTTCCGAGACGAATCGATATCCAGCACACCCGCCAGGTACAGCGGCTGATTCGCCACCACACCCACACTGCGACCGCCAATCCGCGCGAACCCCACCACCATGTTCTGCGCGAACAGCTCGTGCACCTCCATGAAATCGCCGTTGTCCACCAACCGCTCAATCACATCGCGCACGTCGTACGGACTCTGCGATTCCGCCGGCAGGATGCTCAACACATCCTCCATCCGACGGTCCGTCGGATCGCCCGTATCCACCGTGGGTGCATCGTCCATATTGTTGCTCGGTAGGAAGCTCAGCAGCCGCTTCACCTCCTCCAGCGTCTCCTGCTCGCCTTCCACCGCGAAGTGCGACACGCCTGATTTGCTCGCGTGCGAATTCGCACCGCCCAGCTCCTCAAACGTCGTCTGCTCGCCCGTCACGCTTGCAATCACATCCGGCCCCGTCAGGAACATCTGTGATGTGCCCTCAACCATGAAGATGAAATCCGTCAGCGCCGGCGAATACACCGCGCCGCCTGCACACGGCCCCAGGATCACGCTTAGCTGCGGAATCACCCCCGAGGCACGCACGTTGCGACGGAAGATTTCGCCGTAACCAGCCAGCGACCCCACACCCTCTTGGATGCGCGCCCCACCTGAATCGTTCAGCCCGATCATCGGAATCCCGGTCTTCGTTGCCAGGTCCATCGCCTTCGCGATCTTGTCGCCCACCACCTCGCCCAGCGAACCGCCGAACACCGTGAAGTCCTGCGCGAACACACCCACCGAACGACCGTCGATCCGGCCCCAGCCGGTCACCACTGCGTCGCCGTACAGCCGCTCGCCGCCCTCACCGTTATCCAGGTGCACCGCCAGCGCGTCCAGCTCCTCAAACGAAGCTGGGTCCAACAGCGTGTCGATTCGTTCGCGTGCCGTCAGCTTCCCGCGCGCGTGCTGCGCGTCCACCCGGTTCTGACCGCCGCCCAGTGCGGCCCGTTCCTTCAGCTCTCGCAGCGTGGCGAGGCTCTCCTCAATTGCCATCGTGTTCCTGCCTTCAGCGTGCGCGCTCACATGCCTGCCTGACAACGCCACCCGCAACGAACCTGCGCCATCAGGCGACCTTGATAACCGTTCCCACGTGTCAGGGAATGCTCAAGACGGCTCGTCGCGTTGGCTGCGCATCCTACCGGTTCACGGAGTTGGGATCAGCAATTCCTGGCCCACGAACAACTCACCAAGCTGGTCCACGGACATCCCGTTCGCCGCCGCCAGCTGCTCCAGTGTGATCTCGAACTCCAGCGCAATCCCAAACCCGGAATCGCCTGACTGCACCGTATACGTCTGCGTGTTGCCGGATGGCGCTGTTGTCGGCTGTGGCGTCGCCGCTCCGCCGTCCTCACCCGGGATCAGCAGCTCCTGGCCCACGAAGATATTCACGTCCGTCAGCCCGTTCAGCGCCTGGATCGCCTCCACCGTCGTGCCGTTCTGCTCCGCGATCAGACCCAACGAGTCGCCTGCCACCACCACGTACGTCACGTCCGGTGCCGGCGTCGTCTCACCGCTCACGCCCCCACTGCCATCCAGGATCGTCGTCGTCGGCAGCGTCGCGAACGGCGTCGCCGTCGCCACCGCGCCGCTCACCGATGTCGCCGCCGGCGTCGGCTCTTCCGAGTCGCCACCACCACACGCCGCAACCAGCAGCGCTACGCCCGTCACCACCAAAATCACCGTGCTGCGTGCCATGGGGTCCTTCCGAGGGCAGGCGTGCTCGGATCCTAGAGCCCTCACCTGTCGAACGCTACCCCAACCCCGCCGGTTCCCCCGGCATCACCAAATTGACGATCGGTTCCACCGGCATCAATCGACTTACGACCGGTTCCACCGGCATCACTAAGCTAAGACGGGTCCCCGGCAGCTACCGACCCAAGCACCACATCCACAATCCCAAGCATCGTCTCCAGCGCCGCCACCGAGATCCGCCCCGCCGTATCTTCCGAGGTGTGAATTGCCGGGTCGTCCCCGCTCGTGATCGTCACCGAAGGCACCCCAACCTCCGAGAAGCTCACATGGTCCGAGGACGCGAACGGCGGGAACACTCCCGCCGCAATCGGAAACTCCCCCGCGCTCGCCAGCGCATCCAGTAGCTCCTCCGTCAGCCCCGCGTCGCCCACGATCACCGGCCCGTCCAGCCGCCCCGCCATGTCGAAGTTCAGCATCAGCCTCGCCCCGCTCACATCGTGCGCGTCCACGAACGCCTGCGACCCGAACAGCCCAATCTCCTCCGCCCCGAACGCCACCACACACACACCCTCCGCCCGGTGCACCCGCGCAACCTCCAACAGCAGCGCAGTCCCTGAGGCGTTGTCGTTCGCCCCCGGACCCTCCGGCACCGAATCGTAGTGCGCGCCCAGGTAGACCTCGCAACTCGTCCCCGCGCGCCCAACCACGTTCTGTGACGTCACCTCAATCTCATCAATCGAGGCCCGAACCATCAGCTTCACACCGCGACTAGCCAGCGGACGCAGCATCTCGCCCTCAGCCTGTCGGATCGCCACCACCGGAATCCCCGCTGGCACATCGCCCAGCGTCCCGGAGTACACACCGTCCTCATTGTTCGCGATCAACAGCGCCACCACTCCTGCCGCCTCCGCGTTCCGTGCCTTCTCGCCGAACGGCAGCACTCCGCGCTCCACCAGCAGCACCGCGCCTTCAAGGTCCAGCGGCGCCAGCTCCTCAGCCGCCCCCAACCCGCCGTACACCAGCCGCCCCGTCGCCTCACCCGTCGCCGAGCCTCGCATCATGAATGGCCGCACCGATGCGCCACCCGCCGTCATCGCTACCGAGCTATCGATGCGCGTCGCCGTCGTAAACGGCTCCACCGCCGTCTCATACCCCGTCGCCGCCAGCACACCCTCGATGTACGCCGCCGCCGCCCGCTCCCCGTCGCTCCCCGCCTCCCGGCTCCCGATCACCACCGCAAGCTGCTCGATGTGCCCCAGCACCAGCTCCACGTCGGGCAGTGATCGCTCACGGCCCGGCTCCGCGGTCCGCCGTGGCTGCGGGGTCGCGGTCTCAGCGACCGCCGTCGTTGAACTGGTTGCCGATGTTCCTGCTGTTGCTGTGGTAGCCGTTGGTGTTGGGGATGCCGTCCCGGCAGGTTCCACAGAGCCAAAGAACACGCCGCAGCCAGAGAGCAGCAGCACGAAGCCTGCAAGGGCGACGATCGGAATTCCGAAAAAACGGCGAGTCATCGATTGGTCCTGCCCATCAAACGATTGGGTGGGAGCGGGACCTGACTAGCGAACGATCAGCGGCGACTATTGCGCTGACGCCACCACATCTGCACGCGCTCCGCCAACGTCGCACTCTGCTGGCCAGGCCGGACCGGCCGCCCCCGCCAGCGTTCCTGGGACGATGCGCCAGACGGCGACGAACGGCGAGTGAACATCAGAATCGTGAAGCTCGTGACAAACAGGATGATCCCCGCGTACAGCACCCATCGCATCAGCAGCGGGTTGTACCGACCGAAGAAGAAGTAGCCAAGAATCAGCAGGAACGAAACCAGCATCACCTGCGACATCTGGATGCGGCCCAGCTTGCTCGCGAACGCACGCTGCCGCTCCGCAATCGCGCCGCCGAATCGACGGACCGCCTGCTTCCGAGCACGTGCCCGTCGCGATTCTGGACTCGGAAATTTCTCGATCTTGTCGAGGATTTCCTCAATCTCACGCTCGAGTCGGTCCGTCATCAGTGCCGCCATCTGCGGTGGGAGCCGCTTCAACAAGTACGATCAGTATAGCTAACCAGTTATCCCACAGGGTGCCGGGGCTTACCCGACTCCAACATCGTGATCTCCGCCCCATCTGTTGCTCCCGGAGCGGGTAATATCCACCGTCCCGACGCAACACCGCCCGCTGCCACCAGAGAAACCAGCGACGGAAGGTGCTCACCGTGACACTCGATGCCCTCAGCATCCGCCGATTGCTCGCCCTCATCGCAGCCCCGCTGCTCCTCACCCTGCTCGCCTGCACTAGCGACGACGCTCCCACCCCCGCGCCCACCGCCGTCCCTCCCACCGCATCCGACACCACCGATGCCGCCCCCGACCCCTCGATCGCCTATCGCGAACAACTCCGCCTGATCGAACAGGCCATCGTCGCCTGGCGGAGCGCCAGCTCGATCGAAGAAGCCCACGCCGCCGCCGAAGCAGCCGCCAACCTCGTCGTCGGCCCCGCCGGCCCCAACTACGGTGACCGCGACACCAACGGCACCGTCAACGGCGCTTCCGAGGTAGGCCTTCTCCCCGGCCTCGCCAACCCCCTCGCCGCCAACGAGTGCATCTTCGACGACGTCCTCGGCGGCCCCTGGGAAGACCCGGCGGACCGCTGGACCACCATGCTCACTGCCATCGATGAATGGCGCCCGACGAACAACACCATGCCCACCCTCCCCAGCCACCCCATGCGCGTCGTCGGCTGGGCCACCTTCACCCTCGCCTCCGATTCCCTCGATCACGCTCACGAATACGCCGGCCACGCCCAGCTCCACGTCAACATCTCCCTCGCCGCCCTGGACTGCTGACTCGCCGCCCACCACCACTCGTGAGCCCCCGTGCCGCGCCCCCGCTAGCATGGCGTCGATGACAGCCCCACCCGCCATCCCGCCAACCGAGGAAGTCGACGTCACGCCGGGGCTCCCAACGCGCCTGCGCACCTTCGAATCGCTCTACGTCCCCCGCTTCCGCTGGTTCTTGGGCTCAACCCTCGGCCTCGGCGGCGGCATGATGATGCAGCTCCTCGTCACCGGCTACGTCGTCTTCGTGCTCACCGGTTCCTACGCCGCCCTCGGCACCGTCGCCCTCGCCGATGCCGCCTCCGGCTTCCTCTTCGGCCCTTGGGGCGGAGTCATCGCGGATCGGTTTCCCAGGCGCCGCATCGTCCAGATCGGCCTGGCAGCCTCAGCCCTCGTTGCCCTCATCGTCGCCACGGTGCTCGCGCTCGATCTCCTCGTCTTCTGGCACCTCATCTTCGCCACCGGCCTCGAAGGCGCCATCTTCTCGCTGCTATTTCCCTCCAGACAGGCCATGCTTCCCGAAGTCGTCGGCATGGACCGCCTCCAGAACGCCGTCGCCCTCAACATGGGCAGCATGAGCGCCACTCGCCTCTTCGCTCCCGCCGTAGGCGGCGCACTGCTCGTCGTCGTCGCCCCCCAGTACGTCTACCTCCTCATCGCCGGCTGCTACCTCTTCTCCGCCGCCATGCTCCTCGGCGTCCCGTCGACGAACCCCACCGCCTCACCCGCTCTCGAGGGTGGCGCCCGCGCCGAGTTCCGGCGCGCCCTCGATGACATGCTGGATGGCTTTCGCTATCTCGCCGCCAACCCCACCATCCGCGCCCTCATCCTCGTCAATCTCACCGTCGTCCTCTTTTCCATGCCCTACATCATGATCCTCGCCGGCTACGTGCTGGATGTGCTGCAGGGTGGCCCGGAGACCATCGGCCTCCTCCAGAGCATCGCCGGCATCGGCTCCGTCGCGGGCACCCTCGTCGTCGCCTCCATGCCCTCCAGGCGGCGCGGGGCAGTGCTGCTCCTCGGTCCCTTCCTCATGGGTATCGCCCTCATCGCCTTCACCCTCAGCACCACCATCTGGATCGTCGCCGCCATCATGATGTTCATCTCGCTCGGTCAGACCATCCGCATGTCAATGAACAACGTCCTCGTCCACACCCACGTCGACGATGCCTACCGCGGCCGCGTCATGAGCATCCAGATGATGCAGTGGACCCTCGTCTCCCTCGGCGGATTCGTCCTCGGTGTCCTCGCCTCCGTCATCGGCCCCGTCCAGGCTCTCCGAGGTATGGCCATCGTCCTCCTCGTCCTCGTCGCCGCCGTGACCGTCCTCGTCCCTCGCATCCGCAACCTGGACTGACGAACGCAGAGCAGTCACACCGCACGCGACCGGGCGGGCTGTTGGTACGAGTATGGGTAGTATCTGAACCGCACAACGCCGAAGAACGCATCGAGCGTGCTAGGAGCCCTCAGTGACCACCTACGAAACCATCGTCCTGGACCGCAAGGACCACATCACCACCGTCACCCTCAACCGCCCGGACAAACTCAACGCCCTCAACATGCAAATGGCCGAGGAGCTCCACGCAGCCCTCGCCATCGAGGATCAGGACGACGACTGTCGCGTCATCGTCATCACTGGCGCCGGCCGCGGCTTCTGCTCCGGCGCCGACCTCACTGGCGGTCCATCTGCCCCTCGCGCCTCCAACGCCCCCTCCCTCGCCGATGCCGCTTTCATGGCCATGCAGATCGAAAAGCCCATCATCGCCGCCATCAACGGTGTCGCCGTCGGCGGTGGCCTCACCATGACCCTCCACTGCGACATCCGCATCGCCTCCGAAGAAGCCCGCTTCCTCCTCCCCTTCACCAAGCTCAGCATCTCCGCCGAAATCGGCTCCACCTACCTCCTCCCCCGCCTGATCGGCTTCGGCAAAGCCACCGAACTCATCCTCACCTCCAAGATGATCGGCGCCCAGGAAGCGGGCGAAATCGGCCTCGTCAACTCCGTCGTCCCCGCCGACGAACTCCACCAGACCGCCATGGAGATGGCCTACACCATCGCCGCCCTCCCCCCAATGGCCGTCCGACTCAACAAGAAAGGCATCCGCCTCGGCCTCGGCTCCGAACTCGACTCCCAGCGCCGCTACGAGGAACTCGCCGCCTCAAAACTTGGCCAGACAGACGACGCCAAAGAAGCCCGCCTCGCCTTCGCCGAAAAGCGAGACCCCGTCTACACCGGCCGCTAGTCGAGGCGAACCCAACCTGCGGAATCGCGCGGGGCACCCATCCAGACGTCACCACGCCTCATTCAGCAGGCACATCCGAGATCGCCTCAATGAAGTCCTGGTCTTCCTCGGCGTGTGCGCTCTGAGCGATCGCCAGCGACTGGCGGTGCGCCTCCGCTGCGAACTCAGGCGAGTGCACGTCCGGAACCCAGATTTGGATTGGGTGAAGGCCTTGCGCGCGTAGATGCTCTCGGGAGGCGCGGACCTCGTCCTGAGATGACCGGGGGCGGGGTGACTCGCACATCGCAATCTCCTCCGACGAGCACCGAATGGTTGCACCCAACCTGACACGCACGCCCCGAATTTGCGACCCCTCGGTTGCTGGTCCCCAGACCGCGTAGACTGTGCTGCAACCATCCGGAAACTCCCCCCATCCCATCCGCGACACAGACCGATCGACGTCGTGACCGCACGACGCCTCCCGCCGCAAAGGATCGATGTATCACCACCGCAATCCAGACGCAGACCCAGCCTCCACCGCCCGCCTCACCCGCCTACTACGGCGACCTCAAGCGAATCCTCACCGCCGCCGGTCTGCGTGACGCACAGCCCCGCTTTTACATCACCAAGGCAATCGTGAACGCCGTAGCGCTCGCGGGCGTCGTCGCGCTCTCGCTCTGGTCGCCCAACCTGCCGACCCTCATCGCCAGCGCCGCGCTCTGGGGCTTCATGCTCACCCAGAACGGCCTGCTCGCGCACGATGTCGCCCACCGCCAGGTGTTCCGAAAAGGCCGAGGCGTAATCATCGCCGGCTGGATCCTCGGCAACCTGCTCATGGGCGTCAGCTACAGCTGGTGGACCAACAAGCACAACGTCCACCACGCCAACCCCAACCACATCACCGACGACCCGGATGCCAACTACCCCATGCTCGCCATGTTCCCGGAGCAGGTCGCGCAGCGGTCGAAGTGGGCGCGTCCCGTCATCGCCATCCAGCCCTACATCTATCCGCTCCTCGGAATGTTCCTCTTTGTCACATTCCGCGCGCCCGCCATCGCAATGATCATTCGAGGCAACCTCCCCGCGCGGATCCCACAGGCCATCGGGTTTGTGCTGCACTTCGCGCTCTTCGGTCTCCTGCTCACCCAGCTCGGCGGCTGGCCCCAGGCACTGACCTACTTCGTCGTCAGCCAGGTCATCTTCAGCCTCTACATGGTTTCCGTCTTCGCCCCCAACCACAAAGGCATGAAGATGATGACCGACGACGAACCACTCGACTTCTTCCACACCCAGGTGCTCACCGCTCGAAACATCCGAGGCAGCCGCTTCGTCGATTTCTGGTACGGCGGCCTCAATTACCAGATCGAGCACCACCTCTTCCCCACCCTCCCCCGCAACCGCCTCAGCGAAGCCCAGCCCATCGTCGAGCGCTTCTGCGCCGAGCGAGGCATCGACTACCACGAGACCTCCCTCGCCGGCTCCTACATCGAGATCTTCCGCCACCTCAAGCGCTCCAGCGCCGGCGTCCCCGCCAGCGCCTGACGCGGCTACCGAGGGCACGCGAAACCACCCGCGCTCACGGCGCCTGCTGACAAGCTTCAGTGGTTGGTTGGACTTACGACTTCGCCCGAGACAGCAGCAAATCCATCAGCGCCGGGTCCGTCGGATCGATCTCGAATCCGCCCGGGTACCGAGGGCTCCCCGGTTCCCCGATCCCGACCAGCACCGCCGGATGCTGGTAGTACGCCAGGTACAGGTACCGCGTCACCCCGACGATCAGCATCGGATGCGCCTCCGCCTGCGACTCGATCAGCGCCACCTGCTCCGCCATCGCCATCGCCGCGAACCCGCCATCGATGCCGCTCGCTGCCTCCCGCACCGCCCGCAGCCCCGCCTCCACCGCCGGCCCCAGCGTCGCGTCGCCCTCGAGGGCGCTCGCCACCTGGTCGCCCAGCTTCAGACTCCCCGCGCCCGGCAGCTTCCCGTCCTCCGATGGTGGAATCACCACATCGAGCAACGCCTTCATGAACGCGCCATCGCGCAGCGCCGACTGTTCGTTGCTCATCAGTCGAACAAGTTCCCGATGTTCCGCTTGATCGAATCCGCCACGTACAGCGCCAGCGCCTGAATCGTCGAGGTCGGATTCACCCCCGCCGACGTCACGAAGATGCTCCCATCGATGATGAACAGGTTCTTCACGTCGTGCGCCCGCCCCCACTCGTTCACTACCGAGGTCGTTGGGTCCGTCCCCATCCGCGCCGTGCCCATCAGGTGCCATCCCGCCTGTCGCAGTGGCGACTCGTGGTACGTCTCCACCGCGCCCGCCGCGTGCAGTGCCTCCTCGCCCCGCTCGACCGCATGGTCCAGCATCTTCTGGGTGTTCTCACTCACCGTGTAGTTGATCTTCGGAGCCGGGATCCCGTCGCTGTCCGTCAGCACCGGGTCCAGCGTCACCGTGTTCGTCTCCTCCGGCAGGTCCTCCGTGATCGCCACCATCCCTGCCGTGTGGTTGTAGAGCTCCGCGAACGCCTCGTGGTGCCCCGATCCCCACGGCAGCCGCCCCTGCGCCGAGGCGAACAGCGCTCCCGACGCCGGCGCGATCCCGCGCGTCATTTCGTACGAGTACCCTCGCACGAACCCCCGGCTGCGATCCGTCTCGTAGAACTCGTGGCTCCAGATCGAGCAGCCGCCCGGCCCCTTCCCGTCCAGCTCCTCCTCGAACACACCCAGGATCCGCGCGTACGGGTGGTGCATCAGGTTCTTGCCCACCAGCCCGCTGCTGTTCGCCAGCCCGTCCGGGTGCTGCTCGCTCTTCGAATTCAGCAGCAACCGAGGCGTCCCGATCCCGTTGCACGCCAGCACAACGATCTCCGCCTGCTGCTCCTGCAACACCCCGTCCTCGTCGTAGTAGAGAACGCCGTCGGCCGTCCCGTCCTCGCGCACCGTGATCTCGCGAACTCGGCACCCTGTGCGAATCTCCACGCCCTTCCGCTGGGCCACAGGCCAGTACGTGATGTCCGTGCTCGCCTTCGATCCGTGCGTGCATCCCGAACCGCACGAGCTGAGGTTGATGCACCCCTCCCGCCCGTTGTAGTCCTGCGAGATGATCGCGCTGTCCGATGGCCACCAGTGCCACCCAAGCTGCTCGAACCCCCGGGCCATCGCGTTCCCCGTCGCCCCCAGCGGAATCGGCGGCAACGGCGGCTCATGCCGAGGATATGCGGGGTCACCCGCCAGCCCGGAGACGCCCATCATCGTGTCGTTCACCGCGAAGAACGGCTCCAGCGTCTCGTAATCAATCGGCCAGTCGTCTGCCACCCCATCGTCGCTCCGCACCCGAAAGTCCCGAGGCGTGAACCGCGGGAAGTGCCCCGCCCACAGGATCGTGCTCCCGCCCACCGCGTTGAACATCAGTGGCACAATCGGCGTGTCGTCCTGGTTCACCGGGTAGTCCTGCGCCAGTCCCCGCACGTTCGGGCTCGCCGAAAACTCCCCCATCGCCCGCGACTCAAAGTCCAACCCGTTCGTCGGGTACGTCGACTGCTGCATCCACGGACCCTGCTCCAGGCAGAGCACGCTCATCCCCGCATCCGCGATGCTCCACGCGAACGCCCCGCCGGACGCCCCCGCTCCGATGATCAGCACACCAACCGGCTCATTCGCCATCGCCGAACCCTACCCAACCCCTTCGAGGGCTGCTGAACTCTCCCAGTCGCCCAATCGCCTAGCCGCCGAATCAGTTCGGTATCGGCGCCGCCATCCCGATGTCCATCGCGCTCAGTCCAAACTCCTTCACCACATCGTCCGTGTAGCGAATCCCGCCCGTCACCTTGCTCGGGTCCCCGCTCACCAGCGCCAGCGCCGCCTCCGAGATCAGCTCAACCGGCTCCGAGTTGTCCAACATCTCCTGGCTGTACTGCCGGCCGAACATCTGTCCCGGCGTCGCCACTACCAGACTCGGCGACAGCGCATTCGCCGTGATCTGGTGCTCGTACATCTCCGCCGCCAGCCCCGTGCTGAACCGCTCAATCGCCGCCTTCGTCATCCCGTACACAGGGCCACCACGCCCACCGTCGCCCGGCTTCGGATGCAGCGCCCCGCCCGACGAAATGTTCAGAATCGAACCGCCGGTGCCGCGCTCAATCATCCCCGGCAACACAAGTTGACTCAGGTGGAACGGCGCCTTCACCAAGATCTCGAACATCCGATCGAAGTAGCGCTCTTCGAACTCGATCGTCGCACCCGGCACCAAGATCGCCGCGTTGTTCACCAGGATGTCCACCTGCCCGTAGGCATCCAGCGCCGCCGCCACCAGCTCCTCGCGGCTCTCTTTCTTCTGCAAGTTCGCCGAGATCCCCGTCGCCTCGCCGCCCGCCGCCTTGATCGCATCGGCGACCGTGTGCACCGTGCCCGGCAGCCGCTCGTCGCGCACCTCCACTACAACTACACGTACTTCATCGGGACGGCGACCGACTACAAGGCGA
>JABIST010000432.1 GCA_018700215.1 Dehalococcoidia bacterium
AGGGTGAATTCGCGCTCAGCCATCCACCGGTACCCGCACTAGTCGCTAAAGGGGGTGAACCCGCGCGTCTCGGCCTCGTCAGCCGCGCCACCGTCGGAAGGCGTCGTATTTCCCGTTGTCCAGATCGTCGATGGATTGCCGTTCGGCGTGCGGTCGCCAGCTTGAGCTGGTGCGGGGTTCGGTGACGCAGGCGGCGTGAAGTGTGCCGTGGCCGCGGGCGCATCCGTGGTAAACGGCATCGGCGGCTCGGGCGGGCTCGGCGGCTCCGAGGTGAAGGCGGAGTCGGTTACCGGCTCCACCGGAGTCACATCGTGGATCTCAACCTCGCGCTCGGTCTCGAGGCCCAGCATGCCCATCGCACGCGCTTCGATGTTCTGACGCAGCCGATCGAGGTCCCCGCCTACCGCCGCTACGGCGAAGTTGGTAGCAAAGGCGGCCATCCACCCCGGCACGTTGAACCACGACCATGGCGGTTCGCCAACGCGGAATGCGGCTACAACACCGGGGACCAACTCCTGCGGACGAATCTCGAAATCGAACTCGGTGCCCAGTGGATCCTCACCCGCATCAATCCGTGCGTGCATCTGAGCCGCATAGCGACCGAGCGCGGATCCCACCACGGCAGCTAACCCAATCAAGATGAAGTTACGAAGGTGACGGCCCATCGGAGGCTCCCCACATCGCTGCGTGCGACGCTTGTTCGACGGTAGGTCTCGGTTGGGGCAGCGGTCAACACAACGTAGACTCGCTCCTCGGATCGCGAGCCGGGGGCACCGCTGACCAACCATCTGACCCGTCAACCCGGACGCTGGTTCTACGGCTGGACCGTAGTTGGCACCGTCTGCCTCACGAACTTCACTGCCGTCGTCTTCTTCAATCCAATCCTGGGCGTCTTCGCGCCGCAGCTCGAGGCAGAGTTCGGCTGGTCCCGGGCCTCCATCGCTGCCGCCATTGCCATCGGCAGTCTCGTCGCCGCAATTGCATCGCCCATCGCCGGCTGGGTGGTCGATCGCTGGGGCGGCCGCTGGGTGATCGCCGGCGCGGGATTGCTCATGGCACTCGCGCTGGCTGCGCTCTCGGGCCTCCATTCCCTATGGCAGCTCTATCTCTTTTACGCGATCGGTCGAGGTCTCTCGATGACCGCTGTCAGCAACGTCGGCTTCGTCGTCGTGAGCAACTGGTTCATCCGTCGCCGTGCAACGGTCGTCGGCATCGTCGCCGTCGCTCAGCGTGCCGGCATGGCGTTCCTGCCCGTGTACGTCGCGCTGGTCTTCTCAATCACCGGCGACTGGCGTAACGGCTGGCTCGCTCTCGCCCTCGTCGCACTGCTGTTCGGTGTCATCCCCCCGGCACTCTTCATCCGCCGCCGTCCCGAAGACATTGGCCTGCTCCCCGACGGTGACCCGATACCCGACTCGCTTGACGATCTCCCGCTCGATGTGAGCGAGGAAAGCTTCACTCTTCGCGAGGCGGTGCACACCCGCGCCTACTGGCTGGTCGGTATCGCAATCGGCCTCCTGATGCTCACCGGCGGCTCGATCAACTTTCACCAGGTCCCGTACCTCATCGATCAAGGGATGGGTGGCACCCCGGCCGCGCTGGTCGTCACGGTCTTCTCACTCGTCGGAGCGTTTGGAGGGCTGCTCGGCGGCTACCTCGCAGTACGGATGACGACTCGACGAACCATGATTCTCTCGCTGGTGGCCATGTCGTTCGGTCCGTTCCTCTTGGCCCAGACGGACACATTCGCAATGGCGATGGTCTACGCCGTTTTCTACGGTCTCTTCTTCGGCGCCACCGTCGCGATGAACCAGGCAATCTACGCGGACTACTTCGGTCGGCTGTCGCTCGGCGTGATCCGCGGCTCGTTCCAACCGGTGCAAATGGTGCTGAACGCCGCGGGGCCACTGCTCACCGGACTCTGGGTGGATCAATCGGGCTCGTATACGCTGCCGTTCTTCGTGTTCAGCGGCTGCCTGCTGCTCGCCGCCGCTGCGCTGCTCTTCTCTCCCTATCCCACGAAGCCAGCCACAGCCACGGGTTCGTCCCTGGCCTCCCATGACTAGGTGACGGCCCCTGACGGGTCAGCGACAGAGCGAGTCAATCTCGTGGGTTGGATTGGCGTAACCGTAGTCCCACACGCCGGAGTAGAAGGAACTCAGGTTCACCAGATACGACTCCGTTGCCACGCAGGCCGTGCCGGCCGAATCGCCGTTCTGCAACGTCGTGAGATAGACGCCCGCGGCCAGACCGAGGATCGATGAAGCTTGATGCTCGTTGAACGCACGCTCCAACAACTTCAGTGCGCCGGCTGCGTCACCCCCTCGCTGAGCCGCCAACGCAGCGCGGAACAGCGAGTACGGCTGAAGCTCCTGGCGGCCCGGTCGCTCACCGCGCTCCTGCTTCCAATCGCGTAGCGAGACATCGTTCACCGCCCGCAGATACAGCTCGCTGGCCGTCTGCAGATCGCCTGAGCGATACGCATCATCAGCGTCCGTCACCAGGTGAAACAGGAATTCGGCCTCGTCCGGTTCTTCCTCTACTCGGAACCGTAGTCCCGTCCAGGTCACCACCAGCGCGCTTGCCCGCTGCGGCCCCGCTGCTGGATCGTCTGTGGCAGCTTCTCGACGAACCAGCAGATCCGTGAGTTGGTCGCCGGTGACATCCTCGAACGACAGTCCCTCCGTCGAGGTCAGCGTGAGATCCTCCGGCGCCAGGTTCTCCACATCGAAGCCGCGATGCGCACTCGCGATCACGAAGCTGGTCGTGCAGAGGTCGCCGTCGCAGTTCTGGCTCGAGATCACCGCTTCCGGCGAGCCGTCTCCGGTGAGATCCACCAATGCCTCAATGGTCACGCCGGCAAGAATTTCGTTCGCGACCGCCCGCGCCGAGGTGAAGAGGCGGTAGGACTCGTCCGCATCGTCGAAGAACCAGACATCTCCGGGCGCGACTGGTTCGCCTGGCACCGAGACCAGGTAGATCAGCTCGTCGCGGTCGTCGCCGTCGAGGTCGCCGAGTAGGCAACGATCACCATCGGTCGGCTCCAGCTCCCAATCCGCCACCAGCTCGGGTAGGCACTCCTCGATGTTTGCCAATCCACCCGCAAGGTAGGTCGAGACCGAGAGACCGCCCCCCACCCGGTTCGTCGGCGGAAACGGCAATTCCACGGGTTCATCCTCGTTCGGCTGGGTGGTGCCACTGTCGGGTGCGACGGTCGCGTTCGGGC
>JABIST010000005.1 GCA_018700215.1 Dehalococcoidia bacterium
AGCGATACGGGTACTGGAACAAGGTGCTGCACGTTGACCTGACGGCTGGCACGACCTCGATTGAGGAGCCCGGCGACGAGTTCTTTCGGATGTACGGGGGCGGCCGGGCGATGTCCGCGCACTATCTGCTGAAGTATGTGCCGGCCGGGGCGGATGCGCTGGGGCCGGACAATGTGTTCGTGTTCGCGCCGGGTGTGATCACGGGGGCGGCGGTGCCGGGTGCTGGTCGACACAGCGTGGGGGCGAAGTCTCCGCTGAGTGGCGGCATTGCGGAATCTGAGGCTGGTGGCTTCTGGGGCGCTGAGCTGAAGCGGGCCGGGTGGGACGGGATTGTGGTGCACGGCGTTTCGGAGAAGCCGGTGTATCTGTGGATCAACAACGATGAGGTGGAGCTGCGAGACGCATCGCACCTCTGGGGGAAGATCACGGGCGACGTTGAGGACCAGATTCGGGACGAGCTGGATGACCCGCGGATTCGGATTGCGCAGTGCGGCCCGGCCGGAGAGAACCTGGTGCGCTTTGCCTGCGTGATGAACGACGGCAAGGAGGCTGCGGGGCGCGGCGGCATGGGCGCGGTGCTGGGTTCGAAGAAGCTGAAGGCTGTGGCGGTTCGTGGCACGACGCCGGTGCTGGTGGCGGACAAGAGTGTGCTGACGAGCACTGCGAAATGGGTCTCGACCACGTTGGACGAGAATCACTCGAACTTCAGTCACTACGGCACGGGTGTGGCGATGGAGGGCAAGAACCTGGACGGCGGGACGCCATCGCGAAACTTCAAGATGGGGCAGTTCGACGAGATCCGGAAGATCGATGCGGTGGCGATGGGTGAGAACCACCGGATTCAGATGGACGCGTGCTTCGCCTGCTCGGTGCGCTGCAAGAAGGTGGTGCAGATCGAGATGAGCGAGGCGGATGCGGGGGTGACCAAGAAGGGGATTCCGATCAGCTTCGACCCGCAGGGGCGGTACCGCGTTGATCCTCGGTACGGCGGACCGGAGTACGAATCGCTGGCCTCGTTGGGTGGGAACCTGAACGTGGATGACCTTGTGGCGATCTGCAAGGCGAACGAGATGTGCAACTACCTGGGGCTGGATTCGATCTCGACGGGCTCGACGATCGCGTGGGCGATGGAGGCGTACGAGAAGGGGCTGATCACGAACGAGGACACGGACGGTCAGCCGCTGCGCTTTGAGCATGGCGATGACGTGGTGGCGTGGCTGACGAAGATTGCGTACCGCGAGGGCTACGGCGATGTGCTGGCCGAGGGTTCGAAGCGGGTGTCCGAGAAGATTGGGATGGGGTCCGAGGACTTCCTCACGACGATCAAGGGCGTGGAGATGGGGATGCACGATCCTCGGCACATGCCGAACATGCGGCAGACGTATCTGCTGGCGCCGACGGGGGGCGACCACGGTAGCCCGACGAACGACCGGAACGGGCTGCGGAACGCCGTGGGGATTTGCAGCTTCCTGGCGTACGACAACGATCAGACGCTGGAGATCTTGAAGGCGGTTACTGGTTGGGACGTGACGCCGGAGGAGGTGGTGACGATTGCCCACAGGGGGCACACGCTGGCGCGGCTGTTCAACACCAGGCAGGGATTCACGCGAGCAGACGACGTACTGCCGAAGCGGTTCGAGGAAGATCTGCCGATGCACGAGGGCCTGTCGCCCGAGTTCCAGAGCGAGATGGTGCAGGAGTACTACGCGTTCCAGGGCTGGGACGCGGAAGGTGTGCCGACCGCAGAGGGCCTGGCGGCGCTGGGGATTGCGGAGGACTCGGTTGCGCTCATGAGCTAGCCCGCTTCGAGGGTTCGCTGGCCGTTTCGGCCTGGTTGAGTGCGTAGGGTGGCGGTCGGGTTACCAGTGCTCGATTGCGATCAGGTGGTCGCTGATTGCGAGCCACTGTCTGACCGACACCAGTGTGTCGTCCTCGACGGCTACTCCGGTCTCTACGAGTGACACCGGGCCGAAGGCGGTGGCGCGATAGATGAAGTCACTGGTGGCGCGGAGCATCAGGTGTACGTACCTGACCTCGCCGCCAGTGAGGACGATATCGCAGGTTTCGGAAGCTCCGACCGAGAACTGATCGCCTCTAATTGGTATGTGGACCTCGGGCATGCCCGGACTGCGCACGATGACGGCACCTCTCGGTCGGTGGGGTGCGATCGCGCTGGGCTGCAGCGCGCTGGGCTGCGGGCGGGCAGTTTGTGCGCTGAGCCGCGGGCTGGGTTGTGGCGAGTTGGGCTGCGGCGGGCTGGGTGGTGGACTGGGTTGCGGAATGGGGGTCGGGGGTGTGTGCTCGACCGGTGGCGAGGTGTTGCGGAGCAGGTCAACCTCGGTCGCTTCGCTGGCAGCAGCGGTCGCATCGCTGGCAGCGACGGTCGAGGGCCGTGGATGGCGCGTGCGACGGATGAGGATGAGGAGGGCAGCGATTGCCGCTCCCGCGATCGCGAGCAGCGCGGGTGGGCCGCCGAATCGCCAACTGTCGGGGCCCGGATCGACGGGGATGTGGTCGCTCTGCGGGGCGCTGATCGTCCCAGTCCAGGAGGCAACGGCGGTGCCATCGATGTTTACGAGTGACGCCTCGATTGCGTCGCCGGCGGTACCGAGGACTGTGACGCTGGGGTCCTGGGTCTGATGCGCGATCTGGCCGTTGACCGTGACGAGCAGTGTGAGGTCCGGCGCGCTCTGCGCCCGCCAACTCAGCTCAATGGTTGGCGCTCCGCTGGCCCCTGTGGACTCGACGGGTTGACCGAGGATCTGCGGCTGGAGCGTCGGAATCTCCAAGGAGGTGGTGATTGAGGAGGCTTGCTGCTGATCGATGCTGGCGGTGAGACGGACTTCGAGCGGGCCGGGATCGAACGCCCATGGGTTGATGCGTAGTTCGTCGGTCTGCGCGTCGACTGGGAGGGGGCGCCCTCGGGATGTTGCCTCGACTTCGAGCGTCGAGAGTGACGCGACCGAGCTGAGGGCGAGTACGAAGGGCTGGTCCGGCGCAGCCTGGTTGATGCTGTCGACCTGGAGCAGGCCCTCGTTGGTGACGTCGAGGACTGTCGCGGATGTCTGGTCGCCGGCTGTGACGACGAGGGGTAGCGAGCCGGCGGGCAGGACCGGGGACTGGAAGCGAACTGTCTGGGACTCGGGAGCGAGGCTCGCCAGCTCGGGGCCGAGCAGATCGACGTCGGCGAGGGTGAGTTGGCGGCCACCGGAGTTCGTCGTGAGTTCCTTGAAGTAGGCGGCATCGAATTCCACGTGGAGGGGGAGCCAGAAGACGGTGGCCTCCGACCGTATTGCGGCGGCGGCGCTCTCGGCTCGTCCAACGATGCTGGCTGTGCCGAAATCCCAGCCGGCACCGAGGATGAGCAGCGCTTTGCCGCCCGAGATGGACTGGTCAAAGAGTCGCGCGGCCGTATCGACGCCGTCGTAGAGAGCGGCGGTTGAGCCGAGTTGTAGCGAATCGATGGCGGTACGCGTGGTTGTGCGGTTGGTCGTGAAGTCGGACAGGACTCGTGCCTGGTCGTCGAAGGTGACCACAGCGATGCGGACGGATGGGTCGAGCTGGTCGATGATGGCAAACGCGGTGGCCTGAGCCTGATCGAGCCGACCGAAGCCCATGCCGCTGCTTGTCTCGAGCATCAGCACGAGCGATGTTGCGGCGGACGAGCTGTCGCGCTCGACCGGCGTTGCAGCGCCGAGATCGATACCCGCGATGGTGGCACTGAGGTCCCGGACGGTGAGAGCGGAAGCACCGGGGCCGTTGAGTGTGACGGTGACGGTGCCCGCGGGGTTGTGCTGCGCCGCCGCGATTTGAAGCGTGCCACTTTCCTGCCCGGAGACTACGGCGTGGCCGGCACTGGCGACGAACGCCAGCCCCACGGTGATGATCACCGCGCCGAATGTCGGCTTCCGGAAGAGGTGGGAGAGGCGATTCACGCGATCTA
>JABIST010000347.1 GCA_018700215.1 Dehalococcoidia bacterium
GCGCGAACCTCGATCGTTCGGGCGTAGGCGACGTAGCGATGGGTGCGGGTTCGACGGGGTCGGGCACGGGGGTCCTTGCTTCCGCCGAACGGTTCGTCGATCGTGCGGGTGCCTGATTTGGAGGATACGCGGCGGCCCGCGCAGGCTGGAAGTATGCGCGCGAAGTAGGATGTGCGCTGGCGCGATTGCCGATCAGGAGGAACTGGATGGACTTTGCGTGGAGTGGGGAGCAGGACGGCTTCCGGGAGCAGGTGCGGTCGTTCATCCAGGAGCATTGGAGCGAGGGTGCTCGGATGCGGGAGGACCTAGAGCGGCCGGAGCGGGTGAAGGAGTACCAGAAGCGGCTGGCGGACGCGGGCTGGCTGACGATGGCGTGGCCGGAGGAGTACGGCGGCGGGGGTGCGAGCTACATCGAGCAGATGATCTTCGCGGAGGAGTCGACGTTCGCGCAGGCGCCGACGGGCGGGCAGGGGGCGGACCGGCTGGGGCCGGCGCTGATTCTGTTCGGGAATGAGGAGCAGCGGCGGGAGCATTTGCCGAAGATCGCGCAGGCGGAGACGAACTGGTGCCAGGGGTACTCGGAGCCGGGGTCGGGGTCGGACCTGGCGAGCTTGCAGACGCGGGCGGTGCGTGACGGCGACGACTATGTGATCAACGGGCAGAAAATCTGGACGTCTGGTGCGCAGCATGCGGATTGGATTCATGTGCTGACGCGGACGGACCCTGATGCGCCGAAGCATCGTGGGATTTCGTACTTCATGCTGCGGATGGATACGCCGGGGATTTCGCTGCGGCCGATTGTGCAGATGACGGATGAGGCGGGGTTCAACGAGACGTTTTTCGAGGACGTGCGGGTGCCGGCCGCGAACATGATCGGCGAGGAGAATCGCGGCTGGTATGTGAGCGCGACGACGCTGGACTTCGAGCGCTCGGGGATCAATCGGATGGCGGAGGCGGTGCCGATTTACGATCGGCTACTGGCGCACTCGAAGGCGGCGGATAGCGCGGGGACGGGGCGTCGGGTGATCGACACGGCGATCAACCGGCAGCACCTGGCGGACACGGCGATTGAGATCAACGTGGCGCGGTTGCTGGGGTATCGGGTGTCGTGGATGCAGTCGATGGACCTGGTGCCGAACCACGAATCATCGATCTCGAAGCTGTTTGGGACGGAGCTGCAGCAGCGGAACGCGCGGCACGGGATCAACATGCTGGGCCTCGGTGGTCAGTTGCGGCCGGGGCAGTCACAGGCGCCGATGGGCGGGGAGCTGTGTTACGCGTACATGGCAACGGTGTCGCGGACGATTGCGGCGGGGACGAGCGAGATTCAGCGGAACATCATTGCGACACGGGGGCTGGGTTTGCCGCGGGGCTAGCGAGGTACAGGGGGCGATCATGGCTGGGGAGCTGCACCCGGGGTTGCGGATTGCGGTGGGCGATGGGATCGAGCTGCGGCCGTGGCGGCTGGAGGATGCGGAGCTGCTGTATGTGACGGTGGAGGCGAACCGGGAGCGGCTGGAGGAGTGGTTGCCATGGCCGTCGGCGATTCAGTCGGCCTCGGACGAGGCGGCGTTTATTCGGCAGACGCACGATTGGATGCGCGAGGGGACTGGCCTCGGATGTGCGATCACGGTGGATCGCGATCTGGCGGGCGGGATCGGTCTGCACAAGATCGATTCGATTAACCGGAGCGCGGAGATCGGGTACTGGCTGGTGGAGGGGTTCGTCGGGCGTGGGGTGATGTCGAGGTCGACGCAGGCGCTGACTTCGTTTGCGTTCGAAGAGCTTGCGATGCATCGGGTGGTGATTCGCGCAGCGACGGGGAACGCACGGAGTCGGGCGATTCCGATGCGGCTGGGGTACACGCACGAGGGGACTGAGCGCGGTTCGCAGGTGTTGAACGGGGAGTCCATCGATATCGAGGCGTACTCGATGCTGTCGACGGAGTGGGCCCCTTCGGGGCTCTCCTGACACTTCGGGCCTGCTGATGATTGTTGGTGGCTGGGCTGGGAGAGATGGGCTGAATTATAACTATAAAACTAGGAATATAGTTGACAGGGCGACGCGCCTTTGGGAAGCTCTGGTTATGAAGGCCAACGAAGTTGCGGTTGCGATGGATGCCCTGGGACATGAGGCGCGGTTGGAGATTTTCCGCGCGCTGGTGCGAGCCGGGAGATCCGGTCTGACCGTCTCCGAGATCCAACGGCGGCTGGGTGGCATGCCGCGTTCGACGCTGGCACATCATTTGCAGAAGTTGGTGATGGCGCGGCTTTCGCTTCAGGAGAAGGTGGGGGCGAGCGTTGTCACTCGCGCGAACTTCGAGGCGATGCGGTCCGTGGTGACGTACCTCAGCGATGAGTGCTGCGTGGACGAAGCGGCGGACGCGGGGACGCAGCCCGGGGTGGCGTAGGCCGGGGGGCATAGGCGACCGGTCAATTCGATCAGGAATTCGCAGGAGGAACGATGCGTTTCAGTCTGTTCATGCAGCCGTTGCATGCGTTGGGAGAGAATCCGACGCTGGCGTTGGAGCGCGACCTGGAGTCGATCGAGTGGTGGGACGCCCTCGGGTATGACGAGGTGTTCATCGGGGAGCATCACTCTTCGGGGTGGGAGACGATTGCGTCGCCGGCGATCATGATCGCGGCGGCGGCGGCTCGGACGAAGCGGATCATGCTGGGGAGTGGGGTGGTGCCGCTGGGGCTGCATCACCCGCTGTATGTGGCGGACGAGTATGTGCTGCTGGACCACCTGACTCGAGGGCGGGTGATCCTCGGCGTTGGTGCGGGCGGCGGGCTTCCGAGCGACCCATATGTGGTGGGTGTGGAGCCCGAGGAGTTGCAGCCGCGATTTGCGGCAGCGTTCGACGCGATGATGCGGCTGTTCGAGAGTACGGAGCCGTACAGCGTGGAGACGGAGTGGTTCCGCCTGCGGGAAGCGGTGTTGCAGTTGCGACCGTACACAAGCCCGACGCTGCCGCTTGCCGTGGTGACGGGGAAGAATCCGGAGACGCTGGCGAAGATTGGGCGGCACGGGGCGACGTGGCTGACGGCGTTGCCCCCATCGGAGATTCCGGAGGCGTGGGAGCACGTTGAGCGCGGTGCATCGGAGGCTGGGCGGACGGCGGACCGAGGGCAGATCCGGCAGAACGTGATCATGCATATCGCGGAGTCGAAGCAGCAGGCGCTGGATGAGGCGCGCGAGGGTGCGGCACAGGAGCAGTTCGATTTCTCGGTGGCGACGATGGGGCGGCCCGCGCCGGACATCGAGCGGTCGCAGTGGATCGATGTGATGGCTCAGGCGCCGACGGTGGTGGTGGGGACCGCGGACGAGGCGGTGGAGAAGATCCGGGCGATTGAGGAGGCGAGTGGCGGCATCGGTGGGTTGATGCTCATGAGCAAGGAGTGGGCGTCGCGGGATGCGACGCGACGGAGCTGGGAGCTGATCGCGCGGCATGTGATGCCGGAGTTCCAGGGCTCGGTTGAGGGGTTGCGGGTGGCCGCGGACGTTGCCCGGCGGGCGACCTCTTCGAAATAGGCCCCTTCGGGGTTTGGTTGACCGTTCCGGCCTGTCTGCGGTGCGCTTGAGCTGGGGTCGTTGCTGGTTCGTCGAATGTGAGCGCTCAAAGGGGCCTGCCAGATGGCGGGCCTCTTCGTTTCATTGGCCTCGGATGTCGCGGGTTAGCGCTGGAAGCGGGAGCGGCGGCCTTCCATGTCTGAGTGGACATCGATGAGGACGGTTTCGCCGTTGGCGTTGTGCTGCTGGGCGGCTTTGAGGGCGTCGGCGAGTTCGTCGCCGGTGGTGACGGTGATGCCGGTGGCGCCCATGCCTTCGGCGATCTTGGCGTAGTCGCCGATCATGTGGGAGACGCCGTACTGCTCTCGGGCGGTGGGGAAGCCGCCGGGGTAGGTGGCCATGCCGCCGTTGTTGAGGAGGACGGTGGTGATGGCGGCGCCGGAGCGGGCGGCGGTTTCGAGGTCCGTGCCGGACATGCCGAATGCGCCATCGCCCATGAGGTTGAGGCAGAACTTGTCCGGGTTCGCCATCTTGGCGCCGATCATGAGCGGGATGCCGAAGCCGAGATGGGTGGTCTTGCCCCAGCCGATGTAGCTGTGGGGCGTGGTGGCGTTGAAGAAGGGGATGATGGAGTCACGCGGGGCGCCGGCATCGTGGGTGACCATGCTGTTTTCGAGGTCGAGGTTTTCGTTGATCTCGTGGATGACGCGGTAGGTGTTGAGCGGCTGCTCGTCCGAGTGGAGTAGCGGCGCCCACTCATCGAGCCAGGCGGCGCGGATGGTGGCGATCTCGGCGGCGACGGCTGAGGAGTCGCGGGGGCCGCCGATCAGGGCCTTCACTTCGTCGATGAGGGCCTGGAGGGTGAGCTTGGTGTCGCCGACGAGGCCGATGTCGATGACTTCGTCCTTGCCGATCTCGTCGGGGTTGTTGGTGTTCTGGATGAGGGAGGCCTGCGCGGGGATGGCCTGCGCGTAGCCGGTGCGGGTGAGGCTGGAGCCGAGCGCGATCATGACGTCACAGGTGCTGAGCCACTCGTGGGCGGGGCCGGTGGTGGCGCCGCTGCCGGCGCCGAGGGCGAGCGGGTGGCGCTCATCGATGGCGGACTTGCCTTGCATGGTGGTGAAGACGGGGGCGGCGAGGAGTTCGGCGAGTTCGCGCAGCTCCTCGGTGGCGCGGGAGAAGAGGACGCCGCCGCCGGCCCAGAGGAGGGGGCGGTTGGCATCGACGAGCTTCTTGGCGGCGGCCTTGATGTCGCTGGCTGCGGGGACGTGGGTGGCGACGGTGGGGGAGTGGTAGTCGTCGAGGGTGTTGGGGGTGTCGGCAGCCAGTACGTCGGCGGCGAGCTCGACGACCATGGGGCCGGGCGTGCCGTTGCGGAGGCCGGCGAAGGCGCGGCGCATGACGGTGGCGACCTGGTCGGGTTGGTAGACGGTCTCGACGTGCTTCACGAGACCTCGGTAGTTCTCTTTGATGCTGTAGTTGGGGCGGACATCGAGCCAGTTGAGCGGGACGCCGCCGGGCAGGAAGAGGATCGGGATATTGTCTGCGGCGGCCTGGGCGATGCCGCCGAGGGAGTTTTCGGCACCGGCCTGATTCTGGACGGCGACGACGCCGAATCGCTGGCGGTCGCTGGTGCGGCTGAAGCCATCGGCGGCCATGACGGCGCCTCGTTCGTGTCGGAAGGCGATGGGGCGGATGCCCTCTTTGGCGACGGCTTCGATGAGGGGGTTGGAGGGGAAGCAGGAGATCCACTCGACGCCTTCGCGCTTGAGGATCTTGGCGATGAGTTCGTTGCCGTCCATGGGGGAGCTCGCTTCCGGGTACGGAGGTGGTTGGCGGCTCCTCGGAGGGAGCGCGGCTGCATTGTAGGGGGAGTGGGGGCGGAGGGACCGCGCGGTGGGGGGCAGTCGGACGGTGGGGGAGCGCCAGGGATCAGTCTCGGGGTTGGAGTGGTGGGTGGGGCATCGCACGGTCGCGCATCATCAGCGCGTGAGTTGAGAGTCCGCGAGCTAGCCACGCAATGGTCTCAAAGTCCTCCTGTGCGAAAGGATGGATGCGAGAACGGGGACCTGCTGGCGCGAAGTGATGTAGCGTTCCGCGGATCTTGACCAGCATTTCGAGAGTTCCAAGAGCATCGGACTCGCATTCGTACTCCTGGTAGTGGCTGTCGATTGAATCCCAGTGGGTCAGGGTCGCGCGGCCTTGGACGAGCGTTCGCTCGGTGATGTCCTTGAGCTCTGCGCTGGATTGAAGGGCATCAGTGAGGGCGCGTGCACCTGACCTTCCGGGCGCGAAGAGACCTTCAATGATGAAGAAGAAGTTATAGAAGGCTTGGATGTAGCGCTGGTCCAGATACTCGTTAGTGGCCTCGCGCCAGAACGTCTTTAGCCCGACGAGCTCGCCGAAATCTCTCTTCCGGACAGTGAGTTGGTGCAGGTTGTCCGGTGTGATCGTTGTCTCGCGTCTCTCATGCTCCGAGTGGTGCTGAGATTTGCGCACCGGTACGAGTTCTTCCTCGGCGGAGGTCTCAGGTACTCGCTCGGATACGACCGTCTGCCACTCGACTGCCTCGAGCGCACCATGCACCGAGAGCGCGAGATGAGCCTCGACTTCTTGGAGCATTCGCAACAGGCGATCGTGCACTTTCGAGTCGAAGAAGAGTTCGAAGGTAGCGGGCTCCTCGGCCGTTGCCGATCTGATTTCTGAACGGAAGGTATGGGGGTCGACGACCGTCTCGACCGTGATTGCTGTCAGAGCACCATCAGTGGAGACATACGTGTAGCGGATACCGTCATCGTCGATCCTTGTTGTGGAGTCGAGCCTGATCCGACCGCGGACATTGGCTCTGAGACGGTAACGCATCGCTTCTCCGGTTCGGGCCCGAAGTCAGATTACTCCGTTCTCTAGGGCGACTCGGTGAGGGTGGTCCAGGCCTCGGCGGTGATGGAGTAGGCGACGGCGGTGGGGGAACGGGTGGGGATAGTGCCGGTGACTTCGGTGAAGGCGAGGCGCTCGATGACGGCGCGGGAGGGGCGGTTGTCTGGCTCGATTTCGGCGTGGACGAGGGTGACGTGGAGCTGGGTGAATGCGTGGTCGACGAGGGCGCGGGCGGCTTCGGTGACGTAGCCGTTGCCTCGGAAGTTGGAGTGGAGGGCGTAGCCGACTTCGGCGGTGCCGTCGCCGAGGACGAGGGTGGTCATGCCGATCAGTTCGTCGTTGTCTCGGAGGGCGATGGCGAGGTCGAAGAGTGCGCCGGGTTCGAAGTCGGCGAGTGCGTTCTGCTTGTCGATGTAGGCGGCGGCTTCGGTCTCGTTGGAGCCGAGTTCGTCGGCGGCGTCGTGGACTGAGGGGTCTGAGGAGAGGCGGAGGACGTTGGGGACGTCGTCGAGGGTGAAGCGGCGGAGGCGGATGCGGTCGGCTTCGATTGGGAGTGGCATGGCTTGTGGGGCCTCGGCTAATCGAGGCGGGGGTCGAGGGAGCCGGGCTCGGGGCCATCGAGGGCGGCGCGGGCGATCTGGTCGAGGGCACGGGCTTCGATCGGTGGGTTGACGATGCCGCTGCGGACGTCTCGGAAGTAGCGCTCGAGGGGTTCCGAGCGTTGGAGGGCGACGCCGCCGACGAGGCGCATGGCGGCTTCGACGACTTCGATGGCGGTGTTGGTGGCGAGGACCTTCGCGGCGGCGACCTGGGGTTCGAGCTGGGTGCGGGCCTGGGGGTGGTGCTCCCAATCGTCGGCGGTGGTGAGGAGGAGGGTGCGGGCGGCGATGAGCTTTGAGTCGACGCGGCCGATTTGCTCTCGGACATAGGGGATGGTGGCGAGGGCGGCCTGGCCGCCGGGGTTGCGGGTGCGGACGTAGTTGACTGCGTAGTCTCGGGCGGCTTCGGAGATGCCGAGGTTGGCGGCGCCGATGAGGAGGGGGAACCAGGCGCCGCCGCTGGACATGACTTCGCGGTTCTTTTCGAGGGAGCGGCGTGAGGTGAAGTCGCCGTCCTCGATGGGAACGTTGTCGAAGACGACATCGTGGGAGCCGGTGGCGCGCATGCCGAGGGCGTCCCAGGTTTCGTCGATGGTGATGCCGGGGCGATCGCGGTGGACGGCGACGCGGGCGACATCGCCTGAGCCGTCTTCGACGGCGACGTAGGTGACGAAGTAGGTGAGGGCGGGCGAGAGCGTGGAGAAGGTCTTGCGGCCGGAGAGGCGCCATTTGCCGGGGCCATCGGGCGTGAGGGCGGTGGCGGGGCGGCCGCCGCTGCGGGGCGAGCCCATTTCGGGCTCGGCGGCGATGTTGTTGATGAGGGCGCCGTTTTCGACGACGTCTCGGAAGATGCGCTCGCGGAGTTCGTCGGGCCAGCTCCTGGCGGCGGCTTCGGTGCCGGTGGTCATGAGGTGCATGCCGACGGAGAGGGCGGTGGAGCCATCGCCTTTGGCGAGGGCGAGCTGGGCGAGGACGATATCGGTGAGGCCGTGGCCGCCACCGCCGACCTCGGTGGGGATGGCGGCGGCGAGGTAGCCGGCGTCACGCATCGCCTCGAAGTTTTCGTGGGGGAAGGAGGCGTCGCGGTCGTGTTCGGCGGCGGTGGTGGCGAACTGGGCGGCGAGCTGCTGCGCGGTGCGGAGGAGGGCGGCCTGGGCATCGGTGGTGGGGAACATCGGCGGAGGGTAGCAATGACGGGGGTTGAGGGGTGGTTGGGGTGAAGTAGGTTGGGGCGCGCGCGGAGAGGGTAGGGTGAGATCGCCTCGGCGAAACTCATCCCCTCGGAGGCTGCAGATGAAGATGTATTTTCCATTCCGCGAGCGGCCCCGCGAACTGGACGCTGAATCAAGGCGGAAGCTTCGGAGGTCGCCGGGTGTCTGGCAGCCCTTGATTCGGATGGGGATCATGCTGCTGGTGCTGTTTGCGCTCCTGGTGGGACTGGTGGTGTTTGGCGCACTGTCATCGGATGGGGATCCGGGCGACGAGCGGAGTGCGTTCGGGCGTCCTGCGCTGGTGGTCGGCGTTCGTTCGGACTAGGCGGAAGCACGGTGGGAGTGATGGCGGTTGAGTTCATCAAGGGGGTGAGGTTGTGCGAGGTCTTCTATCGGGAGGCGGTGCGGCCGATTCTCGACGCTGATTTTCCGGGGCTGAGGCACTCGGCGGGACGGTTGGGTGGCGGTTCTGATGTGCTCGGGTTCGACGATGAGACTTCGAGGGATCACGACTGGGGTCCGCGGGTCGATTTGTTCGTCGAGGAATCGGACTGGGGGCTTGGGGACGCGGTAGTGCGCTCGATGTCTGAGCAGCTTCCGGCCGAGATTCTGGGGTATCCGACGCGGTTTGCGGAGCATGGCGATGGCACTCTGCTGCTCTCAGCGGATGGAGCGTTGGATCGGCACGGGGTGAACGTTACGTCGGTGGCACGGTTCTTCGAGGGGTATGCAGCACTCGATGTGTCGCGGCCGCCGGAGCTGCTCGATTGGTTGAGGATTCCGCCGCAGCGGCTGCGGACGATCGCGAGCGGGGGGCTGTTCCACGACGAGCTGGGGGTTCAGCGGATACGGGAGCAGTTGAGCTGGTATCCGCACGATGTCTGGCTGTACCTGATGGCGTGTCAGTGGCGGCGAATCGATCAAGAGGAACCATTTGTTGGTCGGACGGGCGATGTTGGTGATGAGCTGGGGTCGCGGATTGCGGCTGGGCGGCAGGTGGTTGAGCTGATGCGGCTGGGCTTCTTGATGGAGCGGCAGCATGCGCCGTACTTCAAGTGGTTTGGGACGGCGTTTGCACGGCTGGCCTGCAGCGCTCGGCTGGAGCCGGTGTTCCGTGGTGTGCTGGATGCTCAATCGTGGCAGGAGCGAGAGGGGTATCTGTCCGAGGCGTACGCGATTGTGGGGGAGATGCACAACAACCTTGGAGTGACGAGCGCGGTGGAGGCGGGGGTATCTCGCTTTCACGATCGACCGTATCTGGTGCCGCACTCAGGGCGATGGGTGGAGGCGCTGACCGAGGCGATCGAGTCGGCGGAGGTGCGGGCGTTGCCGGCGAACATTGGTGCGGTGTGGCAGTTCGCGGATTCGACGGACGTGCTATCGGACGCGTCGACGTGGGAGTCGCTCAGCTCGATCTATCGCAATTGACGCGTGGAGAGTGGGGGACTTGTCAGTTCGTTGGGTAGCACGAAGGCCGGGACAGGCCCGGCCCTCGCGACCCAGAGGGATCTGGTGGGGACAGAGTACATAAACCGGCAGTGAGGCTTCCGCCTCCCGGGTGACACAAGGCTGTCAAGGTTTGCAGGGGGTGCGCGCGGCTATGCTCGGCGGATGAAGTGGCGAGTGGAGCTGAGTGACGACGAGGTTCGGGCGACCCTCGAGTTTCTCGAGGTCCAGCGGGCCGCGCCTTCGCGGCAGTTTCTGGCGCGGTTGCAGCGGGCGTACAAGGTGCGGGTGCCGTGGGAGACGGCGTCGCGGGTGGTACGCGCTTCGGAGGTGCGGGAGTTGGAGGAGCGGCCGCGGCGGCCGCCTGAGTTCTGGGCGCTGGCGATGGAGCAGGGGAGCGGCGGGACGTGCTTCGAGAGCAACTATGCGTTCTGGGCGCTGCTGCGGGGGCTGGGGTTCGAGGTGGCTTTGCATGTGAATGACATGCCGCAGGACCAGCTAATCGCCTGTCACTCCTCGCTGGTGGTGGCTGTCGATGGGGAGCGGTACCTGGCGGACGTGGGGATGGGGATGCAGCTGGTGGCGTTGGCGCCGGCGTGGGAGATTGGGGCGGTGGCGGCTCGGGCGCGGGGGTTGGAGGCGGCGGCGAGTGTGCCTGCTGGGCCGGAGATGGCGCGGGTTGAGGAACGGAGGGTGCCGGGGCCTGCCGGAGACGTGCCAGTGCGGGTGTACTGGCCATCGGAAGCGGTGGGGTTGCCGATTCTGGTGTGGTTTCACGGCGGGGGTTGGGTGCTGGGGTCTGTGGCGGAGTCGGAGCCGGTGTGCCGTCGGTTGGCGGAGCGGGCCGGGGTGATTGTGGTGTCGGTGGAGTATCGGATGGCGCCGGAGGATCC
>JABIST010000004.1 GCA_018700215.1 Dehalococcoidia bacterium
GCAGATAGCGTCGCTCGACACGAATTCGATCCTCCGGGATGCGGGCGACGCCGTCGCAGCGCACCGCACCCACGGCGAACGAACCGAACAGGCCAAAGACCGGTGCGCCATCGGCGCCATCATCCAACGCGTGAGCGTCCGCCCGTCTGACTCCATCAACAATCTGCACCGGCGTCGGTGGGCCGGGTTCAGGCGTCACAGGCGCCCAGATTAGACGCTCAACCGTCAGATCAACGGGCGCGGACGCATCCGGTTCATCCTCCGTATCGAAGGTGAGACCGCTGCCGTATTCGGGTTGCCAGGGAAGGAGTCGAACGACCATTACGCCACCGGCGGGGAGATTGAGGCAGCATAGCACGGTAGTTCGGATCAGATTCCTGAGTTGGTGGCAGATCATAGGAGGATCTCGCCCGGTGGGCTCAGGAAAACGTGAGTGATGTTCCGGAACTGAAGCCAGTCTGCAAGGGCTCTCTCCAGTAATCTCGCTCGATGAGCACACCGGTTCACGATCCCGACGCGCTTTTCGCACCGAATGTTGACCGTGCCGGTTTTGTGCAGGGCATGTTCAGCTCGATCGCGCTCCGCTACGACCTGATGAACACGCTGATGACCGGCGGTCGCCATCACGCCTGGCGCCGACTCGCCGCCAGCGAGCTGGTACGAGCCGGCGACACCGTCATCGATGTTGGCTGCGGCACCGGCGATCTCAGCTTCGCCTGCTTCGATGCCGGAGCCGCGCGCATACTTGGCGTCGACTTCGCACGCCCGATGTTGCCGCTCGCCCTCGAGAAAGCACACACCCGTGGTTTCGGTCGCAAGTTCGGCGTCGCCGCTGGTGATGGCACGCAACTGCCGTTGGCGGATCAGAGCGTCGATGCCTGGTGCTCCGCGTTCGTGGTCCGCAATATCCCGGATCTGGACGCGGCGCTGACCGAGGCGTGGCGTGTACTGAAGCCAGGCGGTCGGCTCGCGATCCTCGAGATCACGAAGATGAAGCCCGGTTTCTGGCGCCCCCTCGCTCGTTTCCACTTCACCCGGATCGTCCCGATTGCCGGACGGCTGATCTCGGGTCACGACAGCGCCTACAAATACCTGCCTGTCTCAGTCGACCATTTCGATACGCCCGAGGAGTTCAGCGCCCGCCTCGCCAACGCGGGCTTCGACGTGGAAATCGTGCGTTCGTTGATGCTCGGAACCATCGCGCTGCATGTTGCGCGGAAGCCGGATGCGCCGTCTGGCGCACCGAGCGAGGGCCGCTAAGTCAGTCGGACATCGCCCAACGGCTCACGCGGCAGCTCCTCGCCCGCGTTGACCATGTGTTTCGCCATCGGACCGAACGAAGCCACCAGCTCTCCCACCTCGGGCTCGCCAACGCCGCAGTCGCGGAACGCCTGGATCATGTGCCGCATCCAGCGCCCGGCCGCACGCTCTGAGATCACGAATGGGAAGTGCCGGCGACGCAGCCGAGGATGCCCGTATTGCTCGCTGTAGCGCGGCTCGCCGCCGAGCCACTGCTCCAGGAAGAGCTTCTGCTTCTCCCGACCGTCGTCCATATCTTCCGGGAACAGCGGCCGTAGCTCCTCGTCGGTTTCAACAGCGTCATAGAAGGCGTCGACCACTCGCTCGATCACCTCGCGGCCGCCGATGCGGTCCAATAGTTCCGCCTGCCGCTGCGCGCGGAGACGGGGTGGGATCAGCGGCGCTGCCGGTTGGAAGTCTGGTTGCTCGGTCATCGATTCATCATCGCATCACGGACGAACGGCGTCTTTAGGCCAAGGACTTCAGGAAGCCGATCAGCGCCTGGTTCACCTCGTCGGCTCGCTCTTGCTGTACCCAGTGGCCCGCGCCTGGCAGCAGCTCGAAGCCCCGGAGGTCAGGCACCGCCCGCCGCATGAGCGGTTCAAGATTGTCGCCGAACCAGCTAATCACCACGTCGTCCGCGCCCGCGATGAACATCGCTGGCTGCTCGACTGTGGCGCCCGCGAGTTCGGCCGTCGTCTCCCAGTTCCGATCGAAGTTGCGGTAGTAATTGATCCCGCCGCGGAAGCCTGCGCGAGTGAACTCCTGCACGTAGTAGTCCAACTCCGCTTCGCTGAGCCAGTCTGGCAGCGACTGCGGCTCCGGCATCCGCCCAATCCAGCCGCCGGCGCTCATCGCAGGATCGGTGATCGGCGCCTCCGCCATGCCGCCCGCCGCGGCGATGCTTCCCGCGTACAACCGCATCAGGATGCCGCGCGGATCCGCGTCAAACTCGGCCTCGGCAACGCCCGGCTGCTGGAAGTACAGGATGTAGAAGAAATTCTCGCCGTACTGCTTCCGCCACCCCTCGGTCGGTGGCGCCGCTCCGCGTCCGGCGTACGGGACACTCATCCCCACTACCCCGTTCACGCGCTCCGGTGCCAGCAGTGCCACCTGCCACGCCAGGATCGATCCCCAATCGTGGCCCACGATCGTCGCCGTCTCTGCCCCAATCGCGTCCAGCAGCCCCGTCACGTCCGCAACCAGCTCCTGGATCACGTACGCCTCAACCGGCCCCGGCGCGTCGCTGCTGCCGTAGCCGCGCATGTCTGGCGCCAGCACGTGGTAACCGGCCTCGGCCAGCGCGGGGAGTTGGTGTCGCCACGAGTACCAGGACTCAGGCCAGCCGTGCAGCAGCACCACCGGCGGCCCCTCGCCCGCCTCGGCCACCCGCAACTTCACCCCATTCGTCTCGATCGTCCGGAATTCGGTCATGTGGTCCCCTCCTCCGAAATCAGGCCGTTGCTTCGAAGCCCGCGCAGCTCGTCACCGGCAGCGGCGGATACTTCCGATACCCCGCGTCCGTCTCCGAGCGCGCACAGCGCCAGAAGATCGAGCCACGCGCACTCTCCACGCGCCGCGACCACAGGCACCCGGCGCAGAGTCCGATCGACCGCGCTTCATCCATCCGCTCGAGGTTAGCGGTTCGAGGATCGCGTGGGCGCTACCATCGAGGAAACGGCGAGCGGGGGCAGCGATGCGAGCGACGGTGCAGGCAGTGATGCCGTACGAACTCCACGGAACCAGCTACTTTCAGCTCGTGCTGATGCCGGTGGACGGGCCGCGGCCGATCCAGGCGCGCCTCTCGCACGACATGATCGAGGGCGATCTGAAGGAAGGGGACCTCGTCGAGGTGCACTCGATCCTCGGCGTCGTCGACCGCGTCAGCTACGTCGAGCCAGACGAGGGGTAGTGCGGGGATTCGCGCAGGAAAGCGCTTAGCGCACGTATCGGGGTTTCGCTTGGTCGCGGGAAGTGCTTGGCGCTGCTAGCCTGTATGTAATGCAACAACTTGCCGCGCCGCGATGGCGCGGGCCCGTCTTTTCTCGGCCCCTGACGCATCTGCGGCACCCCAACACACGGAGAACATCGAATATATGACGCCGCTTTCCGGATTCGTCCGGCGGCTGCTGGGTGGCGACGCCCAGCCCGCATCCCAATCCACATCCACGAGCAACCGCTCACAATCCTCTCGAACACGCTCAGACCAGCAAGCTGATGGATCTTCGGATCCCGATGGCCAGCGACGACGACGACGCGGGCGTCGCGGGGGCCGAGGTCGCAATCGAGGCGACCAGAACGATGCACCGCAGAACGATTCCGCACAGAACAACGAGCGAGGCGGTCGCTCCGCCACTGCCCAACCAGACTCCGGACGTCGCGACGAATCCCGCCAGGACGACGATCGCGACCGCTCCGGCGGACGCAGCCGTCGAGGTGGACGTGGCCGCGGCGGAAACAGCGAAGCCCGCGAGGGCGAGCGCCAGGGAGGCCGTAACGACGGCCGAGGCGGTCGCGGCGGCAATGGTGGTCGCAACGACGGCGGCGGCAACCGCCAGGGCGGCAATCGCAGTGGCAATGCTCGCAGCGGAAGCGGAAGCGGCAGCGGCGAGGGCTCAGGCGCTCGCAAGGACTCCTACGGCTGGGGTGGTGTCGCCAAAGATGGCGACCAGCGCGACGCGCTCGCTCAGCGGCGTCAACGTGCTCAACAGCGCCGTGGCCGCGGTGGTGGCGGTGGGAGCTTCCGCCCACGACGCGATTCACTTGAGGCACCGCTGCCCGAGGACGTCGCGTTCCGACCGGTGGATTCCGGCGGCGCGGGCGACATTCTGCCCAGCCGCCGTCGGCGCCCGAAGACCTTCCGCTCAACCGAGCGTGTCATTGTCGGCGGTGCCCGCTCTCTGAGCGGTATCCCGCGCACCCTGGGTGGCGCCCGTGCTCCGTTCGATGTTGCCGAGGATGACAGCGAGGTTGCGGAGCTTCAGGACGAACTGGAAGACGAGTTGGATGACCTCGACGACGAGGACGAGCTCGACGACAGCGACAACGAAGACTTCGACGACGACGACGACGATGACGATGGCGAGCCGGACGACGATGAGCAACCGACTGCCGACGTCGACGATGACGACATCGACGACATCGAAGCCACCGATGTTGATGACGACGATGACGATGACGGCGAGTCTCAGCCCCGGCGTCGCGGTCGCCGTGGTGGGCGCAAACAGCGGGAGCGCCGCGAGGCTGCGCTAGCCCGCGGCGAAGCCGAAGAGGACGACGACGTCCCGGTTGACCAGGACCACGCGATTTCGGCGGTTGTGGAATTACCGCGTGTCGTCGAACAAGCACGCGCTCAGCAAGACGAACCACTTGAGGTTCCGCCTGCCTTCTCCGCGCTCGGACTGAACGGTGAATCGCTCACCTCGATCGCGCGACTCGGTTTCAACCAGCCGACGCCGATTCAGGCTCAGTCGATTCCAGCACTGCTGGACGGCCACGACGTCGTTGGAGTCGCGCAGACCGGCAGTGGCAAGACGCTCGCCTTCGGCCTCCCGATGGTCGAACGGATCGACCCCGACGAGCACGAAGTTCAAGCGATCGTTCTGGTGCCAACGCGCGAGCTGGCGCAACAGGTGCTGGACGTCCTGAGCGACATCGGACGCTCACGAGGACTGCGGACCGTTGGTCTGCTCGGTGGCCACGCGCTGAAGCGTGACTTTGCCGCGCTGCGCGAACAGCCGCACGTCGCCGTCGGCACGCCGGGTCGAATCATCGATCACCTGCGCCGCGAGACGCTCAGCCTCCGCCGAGTCCGCTATGCGGTGCTGGATGAGGCTGACCAGATGCTCGACATCGGTTTCCTGCCGGATATTCGTCGAATCCTTGGCCGCACGCCGAAGTCGCGTCAGACGGCGCTGTTCTCGGCAACCATGCCAACCTCGATCCGTCGACTGATCTGGCAGTTCATGGACGACCCGGTGACGATCACCGTCGACTCCGAGCTGAGCACCGTTGATTCGATTGAGCAGATCTACTTCGAGGTGGCACAGCGCGACAAAACCGCGGGCCTCCGTGAGCTGATCGACCGAGAACTCAAGGGCCGCACGCTGGTCTTCTGCAACATGCGCCGCGGCGTCGATCGCCTCGCGCAAGACCTCGAGGGCCGTGGCGTTCGCGTCGGTGCCCTCCACGGCGACATGGATCAGCGTCGACGCGACAAGGTTGTGGAGAGTTTCCGTGAAGGTGCGCTGGATATCTTGATCGCGACCAACGTGGCTGCACGTGGTCTCGATATTCCTCAGATCACCCACGTGGTGAACTTCGACGCGCCGCAGAACGCGGAAGAGTACGTCCACCGCATCGGCCGTACCGGTCGTGCTGGCCGTCAAGGTAAGGCGATCACGTTCGTTGGCGAGTGGGATTACGACAACTTCAAGCGCGTGACCGACGAGTTTGGCGATGAGATGACCAAGGAACGCCTGGACCTCTACGCCACGAAGGACTAGCCGGCAGACTCACTATCGATCACGGCCGTGGCGTCGCTCTCCGGCGTCTCGGTCGTTCGAGCGCCGTCACTCTTGCCACGTCGTAGCCGCGAGCCGAGTACTCCGGCGGCTCCACCGAGCGCGTCGCCCAGCACATCGCCGATGTTCCGCAGCAGCTTGTGTCCTGGTCGCTGTTCGCGTCCCAGGTCGTGCAGCCGCTCTTCGCGATGCTCACGGCGGTTCGAGCCGCGTCCAGCCATCACCTCTGCCAGCGCGCGCCGTAGGGCGGGCTCCAGCATCCGTGCGGCGCCTTCGCCGTCCACGTGTGCGCCGCCAACTGGTTCCGGCACCACTTCGTGGATGATGTCCAGCTCCAGTAGTTCGGCTGCGGAAACGCCCAGCGCATCGGCCACCTCTGGCGCGCGTTCTCGGTCGCGGAACAGGATTGCTGCTGCGCCTTCCGGCGAAGTGATCGCGTACATCGCGTTCTGCTGCATCAAGATCCGGTCAGTCATCGTCAGCGCCAGTGCGCCACCCGATCCGCCCTCGCCAATCACCACTGACACCGTCGGTGTGGTGAGGCTGCTCATCGTCGCCAGGCAGTCCGAGATCGATCCGGCCAGGCCTGCTGCCTCGTCGGCGATCGCGTCGTGCGCGCCAGGTGTGTCGACGAACGTCACCAGCGGGAGCTGCCATCGCTCGGCCAACTGCATCAGCCGTCGGGCCTTGCGATAGCCATCTGGCGTCATCCGCCCGTCGTGACGGTCGCCATCCAGTTTGCGGTCGCCACGCGCCTGCGCGATCACCACACAGTTGGTGTCACCGATCCGAGCGAGGCCGCCGATCACTGCCGGGTCGTCGAACCCCGCACGGTCGCCACGCAACGGAATAAAGTCACCGGTGAGCCGCTCGATGTAGTACATCGCCCGCGGACGGTCCGCATGGCGTGCGCGTTCCACCACGGTCCAGCCGCGCTCCAGATTGCGTACCTCCACGGCCGGGGCCAGCAGCTCCGGGTTCGGTGCCACCGGTTTGCGCAGCAGTGCCAGAACGCGAATCAGGTCGTCGCGGATCGCCGCGCGCGGTAGTACCAGGTCCACCAGACCTAACTCGAGCAGATCTTCGGAGTGCAGCGTGTCACGCTTCTCGTCGTCATCCTTTACGGCGCGGACGCGCGGTCCGGCGAAGCCGATCAGCGCCTCGTCCTCGGCGATGATCACGTCGCCCTGGCTGCCGTACGAGGCGTAGACACCGCCGGTCGTCGGGTCGCCCAGAATCGTAATCATCGGGATGCCGGCCTCGTGCAGACGCTGCGCGGCTGCTGCTGTCTTCGACATCTGAATCAGGGCGATCATGCCCTCTTGCATCCGCGCGCCACCTGAGCAGGTCAGCGCCACGAATGGGCGGCCGGCACGGAGCGCCAGATCCATCGCCGTCGCCACACGTTCGCCGTAGACATAACCCATCGAGCCACCGATGAAGCGGAAGTCGCTCACGGCAACCACCACGTCGATGCCCCCAATGCGGGCGGTGCCAGTAACCACGGCCTCGTCGCCACCGCTCTTCTCGCGCGCTTCCTCGATCCGCTCCGGGTACGGCCGCGAGTCGGAGAAATGCAGCGGGTCCGGGGTGATCAGGCCTGCGAATTCTTCGTCGAAGGAGTCGCTGTCGAACAGCAGTTCAATCCATTGTGATGCGGGGATAGCCATACGTGCTCCACACGATCCACAGACACCGATCTGACCGTACTGCTTGTCATGCGTCAGGTCGGCACCGCATTCGAAGCAGCGTGGACCCTCCGCGGAAACGGGCGTCGCAACACCGGTGGTTGCCTGGCGGTTGGTCGCGCCTGGCGCGACAGAATCTGCTGGACTCATCAGCGCTCCTGGCTGCTCCAACAGTGTAGGGAGTGGGTGACGGATTCTCCTTAAGGAAAAACCCTGAACCTGAGGCTGTTCGACGCCTGTCGCGGCTAGTCTCTCTGGGCGTTCGAAGGTGGCGGCGACCCAAGGAATTTCCGGATCTCATCGGTCGCCAGGTCGAGTTGATCGTGGTGTACCCAGTGACCGGCGCCTCCGATCTCCACCCGCTGCGCGTCGGCGAAATACGAATCCACTGGTTTCCCGCCAATCTCATGGCGCGCGGCGTGTGATTCTCCACCAATCAGGTGCAGCACCGGGCAGGTCACCTCCGCCCAGATCTTCTCCACCTCCTCTAGGCGCAGGTTGTGAACCAGCCCTCGGCTGTGCACCCACGGATCAAACTTCCACACGTACCCACCGTCAATGCCGTGCGTGCCCCAGCGCGCCAGGTGCATCGCCAGCTCCTCGGACAGCCGCGGGTTCGCCTCCCGCATCCGGTCTCGCGCCGCCTCGATCGTCGGATACACCCGAGGGCTGCGCTGCTCAGCGCTGCGGGCGCGTAGTCCCCAGTCGCGGATCTTGTCCGGCGTCACGGCGTCCTCGTCCCGCACCCACGCCCCGGCGCCCTCAATCGACACGATTTTCTCGAACCGCTCCGGGAACACGCCCGCAGTCATCAGCGTGATCGAACCGCCGAACGAGTGCGCCACCACCGTCGCCCGCCCGCCGACGAGGTCGATCAGCGCCAGCAGGTCGAGCATGTGGTCCGCGGTGCTGTAGTAGCTGCCACGCGCCCACTCGGAGTCGCCGTGGCCGCGCAGATCGCAGGCCAGCACGTGGTAGTCGTTCTCAAACTGCTCCGCCATCGCGTCCCAGGAGCGTGAGTGGTCGCGTCCGCCGTGGACCAAAATCAGCGGTGGCTTCGCGGCGTCGCCCCACGTCCAATAGCTCAGCTTCAGACGTTGGGACTGCACAAAGTGCTGCCACGGCTCGGACATGCGTCTACTCCTCGGGTCCGGACGGCGCTTGCTCACGCTCGCTGCACTTGCGGCGTGGACGCGGGTGCGCAGCGTACCATCACCGGCGTTCCCGCTTGACCGCCAATGTTCCCCTTTCTACCGTCGAATGGTGACTACCGACACTCCCGACGAACCACCACCAGCTTCGGCGCCAGACACGCTACCCGCGTACGTCCGTGCCCTCCTCGATCCCGCGCTCTACTCGCATGCACCGGGCAGCGTGGAGCTGGTCCAGACTCACCTCTCTTACGTCTTCCTCGCCGGTGACCGTGTCTTCAAAACGAAGAAGCCGGTCAACTTCGGCTTCATCGATCAGGTCGAACTCGAAGAGCGGCGCCTCAACTGCGAACGCGAGGTCACGCTCAACCGTCGCCTCTCAACCGGCGTCTATCTCGGCGTGCTCAAGGTGCTGCGACTCTCCGATGGTTCCTACACCCTGACCGAGGGCGAGCCAGCTTCTGACGCCGAGATCGTCGAGTACGCCGTGGAGATGACGCGCCTCCCCGACGATCGCATCCTCGCCAGCCTGCTCGAACGTGACGAGGTGCCACCTACGCTGATGCGCCGTCTCGCCGCGCGCCTGCTCGAATTTCACGAGCACGCCGCCGTCGTCCCGAACGATCCCTCGTTCGCCGGTGCCGAGGCCGAGCGCGACTGGTGGGCGCGTGAGCAGGGCGAAGCCGAGTCCTTCATCGGCAGCACCTGGGACCCGAACGATGCGGTAGCGCTGAAGAACTACGTCGCCTCCGTGCTCGAGCGTGAATCAGGGCTCTTCGATGAACGGCTCGCTGACGGCCGCGTGATCGACGGGCATGGCGACCTGCATGCGATGCACATCTACCTGATCGACGACGAGATCGAAATCGTCGACTGTCTCGAATTCACCGAGTGGTTCCAGTTCCGCCTTGAGGATGCCGGCTACGACATCGCCTTCACCGCGATGGACCTCGAGGCGCGCGGCCATCGCCCACTGGGCGACGAGGTTGCCGGGCGCTACATCGCCGCCGCGGGCGACGAGACGATGTCCGTCCTCCAGCCGCTCCACCGCGCGTTCCGCGCCTTCGTTCGAGGCAAGGTTGAATCGATGGGCGCGCACGCTCCCGAGGTGCCAGCGGAGCAGCAGGCCGCGCTCGCCCAGTCCGCTAGCCGCTACTTCGCCCTCGCCAGCAAGTTCGCCGAACGAGCGGTCGATCCGATGTTGATCGTCCTCGCTGGCGTCTCCGGCACCGGCAAGTCCACCGTCGGCGCCACGCTCGCAGCCCGCATCGGTGCCGCCTACGTCTCTTCCGATGTCGTGCGCAAATTCCTCGCTGGCATTCCAGCGCGCGAGCATGTCCCAGCCGAGCGGACGGCCGAGGTCTACAGCACCGAGATGAGCGCACGCACCTACGAGGAGCTGCGGACCCGTACCGCCGCCCATCTCGCTGCTGGACGCCCCGTCGTCCTCGACGCCACGCATTCGAGGGCCGCCGACCGTACGGCAGCGCTCCAGCTCGCACGCGATGCCCAGGTCCCCGCGCTGATCGCAGAACTGCGTATCACTGACGACGAAGCACTCGCCCGCATCGCCGACCGTGCCTCAGACCCGCTCGCCACCTCGGACGCAACTGCCGAGGTCTATGCCCGCCAGACCGAGACATTCGAGCCGATCGCCACCTCCGAGGGCGTTCATCTCGCGCTCGATGCCTCACAAGACCTCGACGACCTCGTCGACGAGATCGCGGACTCGCTGAGCGCTGCGGGCTAGCAGCCCATTCAGGCCGGCGGTAGTCTCGCGACGCGAGGTGCCAGATGCCTGAATCACTCCCCACCGCCGTTGCCGTCCTGCGCGACCAGATGCAGTCGCTGATCGACGAGCAGCTACGACCGCTCGAGGAGCAGCTCTCCGACGACCCCACCGCCGCCGTACCTGCCGAAATCGCGCAGGCTGCCCGCGAGCACTCGCGACAGGCGGGTATGTGGGCGATGACGCAGCCGGCCGACTTCGGCGGCGTTGAAGCCGGCACGCTGGCCCTCACCACCGTCCGCGAGACGCTGTCCGCTGCAAACCTCCGCCTCGGTCGCTACGTGTTCGGTCCGGGCCCCGGGGTACTCGCCTCTGCCGAGGGCCAACTCCGCGACGCCTACCTCGAACCCGCGATGCGCGGCGAGAAGCGCGGCGCCTTCGCCTTCACCGAGCCAACCGGCGCAGACGCTCCGCGCCCCACCTGGGCCGCGCGCGACGGCGACGAATTCGTCATCACCGGTCGCAAAGCCTTCGTCACCGGTGGCGCCACCGCCGACTACTACACCGCACTCGTCAACGTCGAAGCCGGCGACGGCCCCGACCAGCCCGAGGGCACCGCGATGATCGTGATCGACCGCGAGTCCCCCGGCGTCACCATCGAGCGCGAATTCCGCAGTCTCGAGGGTGGCGACCACATCGCCATGCGTCTCGAAGCGGTACGCGTTCCCGCATGGCACGTCGTCGGTAAAGTCGGCGAAGGCATGCCTCGCGCGCTCCGCAACATCGGCAACGTCCGTATGTCTGTCGCCGCGCAGGCCTGCGGCATCGCCCAGTGGTCCGTCGGCTTTGCCGAAGACCACATCACCAGCGCCCACCGCACCGGCCAGCGCCTCGCCGATCGCGAAGGCGTGCGCCTCCGCTACGCGGAGATGCGCATCAACGCCTTCGCCATGCGCAGCATGCTCTATCGCACTGCCCGCCTCGTCGAAGAGGGCGGCGACGACGCCGTCAACGAGGTGATGGCCACCAAGGTCTTCTGCACCGAACAGGTCGGCCAGATCGTCGATCAGGCCGTCCAGCTCTGCGGCGGCGGCTCGCTGATCGAGGGACACCCGCTGGAGCGTCTCTACCGCGAGGTCCGCTCCATGCGCTTCATCGAAGGCGCGTCAGACATCCTCCGCATCAACATCGCCCGAGGTCGCATCGAGTTCGACTCCGGCCGCCTCTAGGCCGCGCGCCCTCATGCCTGACCACGTTCGACTCGTCGCGTGGAACATCCGCGCCGGCGGCGGTCGCCGCATCGAGTTGATCGCCGATCAACTCCGCCGCTGGCAACCAGACGTCGTCGCCCTCAGCGAGTTCCGAGGCACACCCGCCTCCGCCTGGCTCGCCGAAGAGCTGGCCGCTCGCGGCCTCCCCCATCAGCGCACTACCGCCGAGTCTGCCTCTGCGGTGAACTCCCTCCTCGTCGCCTCCCGCTGGCCGATCCGCACCCGCCCCAACGCCGCCGCCCCCACCGAGCCCAACCGCTGGCTCCTCGCCGGCATCCAGGCTCCCACGCCGTTCGCCATCGGGGCGATGCACATCCCCAATCGCGTCACCGGTCGCAAAGGCGACTACCTCGCCTCGGTACTGGAGCTGACCAGACGCTGGCGTGGTGGCCCCGCGCTCATCGTTGGCGACACCAACTCCGGCCGCATCGACCTCGACGAAGAGGTGCCCACCTTCGATCGCCGCGAGGACCGTTGGATGCGCTCGCTCGATGCTGGCGGCTGGGCAGACGCCTTCCGCGCGCTCCACGGCGAACGCCGCGCCTACACCTGGTACTCACCCAACGGCCGTAACGGCTTCCGCCTGGACGAAGCCTTCATCAACCGCGCGCTCCAGCCACGCCTCCGCGCCGCCCGCTACGTCTGGGGCAAACCTCAAGGTGAACGCACCCCTCGGCGAGAGGTGCTGAGCGACCACGCCGCGCTGATCGTGGATTTCGACGCGTGAGTGGCATTACAAGCGTGTAGCGCTGCGAGCGTGCTACGATTTCGCTAACTTCCCGTATACGTCAGGGTTCAGATTCGCCCTGGCAGCTCGTATCGGATCCGCATGACCAGTAGTCGCGACCGTAACGGCGCGAACTCAGCCCCCGCCGCGACCGCCTCTCAGAACGGCTCCAACGGAGCAGTGACGACCGAGGAACTGACCCGCGCGACCGAGATCAACGGCAACGTCGCCGTCGCCGGCTCCCCACCACCACCCGCGACGCCACCCACCGAGCCCCGCACTCCCTTCGAGGAGCCGACTGGCATCTGGCGTACCTTCGATTCGCTCCGCGATCCAAACTTCCGCTGGTTCCTCGCCTCCATGTTCGGCCACTTCGCTGCGATGAACACGCAGATGTTTATCCGTGGCTACATGGTCTTCCAGCTCACCGGCTCGTACGCCTACCTCGCCTCCATCGGCGTCGCCCAGGGCGTACCGATGCTGCTGTTCGCATTGTTTGGCGGTGTGCTGGCGGACGCAGTGCCGCAGAAGAAGTACGTCGTCCAGATCGGCCAGGCGTTGAACGCGGTGAACGCGTTCGTCGTGGCGTTCTGGATTCTCACGGACATGATCGCCGTTGAGCATCTGCTCGCCGCGGCCTTCATCCAGGGCGTCATCAACGCCCTGCAGATGCCATCCCGCCAGGCGCTCACTCCAGAGGTGGTCGGCATGGCGCGGCTCACCAACGCGCTGGGCCTGAGCACCGCCGGGATGAACTTCAACCGTCTCGTCATGCCCGGTCTCGCCGGCTGGGGCCTGGCCGCCATCAACCCCGAGGAAGGTATCGGTGGTACCGAGTACGTCTATCTGGCGATGGGGACGGCCTACATCCTTGCCGTCCTCGCCATGTTCCGCGTACCCACCAGCCCCGCGCCGGTCGACCAGCGACGAACGGTACGTGGCGCTCTCGAAGACCTGATTGATGGGTTCCGCTACATGCAGCGCACCCCCACCGTGAAGCTCCTGTTGCTGAGCAACCTCTTGATTGTCACCGCTTCGATGCCCTACTTCATGCTCCTCGCCGGCTTCGTCGATGAAGTGCTGGGAGCGAGCAAGGCCCAGCTCGGCTTCTTGATCAGCATCCAGGGAGTCGGTTCGCTCGCCGGGTCGCTGTTCATCGCGTCCATGGCCGCCCGAGGCCGCGGGAAGATGATGCTCCTCAGCTCGCTGCTGCTCGGCGTCGCGTTGATCTTCTTTGCCGCCTCCACCAACTACTGGCTGACCGCGGGCATCCTGGTCATCGTTGGACTCGGTCAGTCAGGGCGGATGTCGCTGGGCAACGTGCTCGTCCAGTCGTACTCCGAAGACGCCTACCGAGGGCGCGTGATGTCCATCTACATGATGGAGTTCGGAGTCACGCTGATCGGCACCTTCTTCGTCGGCATGCTCGCTGCCTGGATCGGCGTGCAATGGGCCATCGGCGGCACCGCCGTCTGGCTTGTCGCGCTCGTCCTCTACCTCATGGCCCGCACCGAGTTGATGCGGCTCGACTAACCGCAGCCCGCCTTCGTACGCTCGCCGCATGGTCCTCGAAAGCATCGTCCGACGTGTCCGCCGCGATCCCGAGACGCGTGCGCTCCGTGCGCTCGCCCGCGCGCTCAAGACGCTGCGCCCAAAGCACCGCCCCGATGAGTCGCTGCAACTCCTCGCCGACCTCGCTCGCGAGCTGACCGGCGCTGCCTACTCCGCGCTCGCCATCACCGACGCCGACAACAACACCGAGGGCTTCTTCGTCGCCGGGGTGGACGAGGCCACCCTCCGACGCCTCAAGACCGCCCCTCAGGGCCACGGCCCGCTCGGCTCGCTCCGCTACGACGGCCGCCCCGTCCGCTTCGAGGACGTCAGCGAGCACGCTAAAGCCTTCGGCTTCCCATCCAACCACCCGGAGATGCAGCGCCTGCTGGGTGTCGCCATCTGGGCCAACGCCGAGGTCCGCGGTGCCCTCTACGTCACCGATCGCGAAGACGGCCAGCTGTTCGATGATGACGACGAACTCGTCCTGCTCACCATCGCTGCTCACGCCTCGAAGGTGGTCGAGACAGAGTGGTACTAGCGCGTCGCAGTGACTAGCCCAGGTACTCCTCGAACCACTCGACTGACTTCATCCACGAGTCCATCGCCGCGTCTTCGTTGTACGCCGGGCGCGTGTCGTTGAAGAAGGAGTGCTCCGCGCCCGGGTACAGCTTGATGTCGTTCGTCACGCCGTTCGAGGTCAGCGTGTCGCGCAGCATGTCCACCTGCTCCGCCGGGATACCGCCATCCTCCGCGCCGTACGAGCCCAGCACCGGCACCGTGATCGTCGCGATCTGCTCTGCCGAGGGCATCCCGCCGCCGTAGTACACGTGCACCGCGCCCACGTTCGAGCTAGGGCGGATCGCCGTCGCCAGCGTCAGCCCGCCGCCCATGCAGTAGCCGACGCAGCCGACCGAGGTCACGCCGTACTCTTCTTTCAGCCACGCGATCGCCGCATCGATCTCCTGCGCCGCCAGGTCACGCTCCATCGACATCGCCAGCTTCTTCGCCTCATCTGGCTCGGTCGCCACGTCGCCGTGGTACATGTCCGGCGCGAACGCCAGGAAGCCCTCAACCGCGTAGCGGTCGGCGATCTCCTTGATGTCGTCCGTCAGACCCCACCACTCCTGAATGACGATCAGGCCGGCCTTTGTCTCCTGGTCCTCCGGCTCCGAGAGGTAGCCCTGAATCTCGATGCCGTTCTGCTCGACCGTGATGTCAGACATGACCCAACGCCCCTTCGTTCGTACTGTTGCGCGGATTATAGCCGCGCCTGCTCTCTGTTACTCAGTCAACGACTCGGGAATCGGGAAATCGAGCTTCGCCGTGTCTCCGGCTGCCAGGCCGCGCTCCGCATACCAGCCCAGCGGCGCCTCCAGCGCGTAGCGGTAGAAATCGCCAGCGACTCGGAACTCCACGGATTCCGCCTCCATATCGAAGATTTCCACAATCACCCCGTCGCTGTCGACGAACGCGATCGACAGGTCGATATGCGTGTCCTTCATCCAGAACGGCCGCCGCACCAGCTCCGTGTACCAGAACAGCATTCCGCGACCTTCGAGGTGGTACCGGCCCGAGAGTCCCACCGTGTACTCCGCCCGCGGCGGCACCTCCAGCGGCAGCTCGTACCGCACCCCGTCGCTCCGAGTCAGCACCGCCACCGGTAACTCCTCGGTCGGGATCGCGAACGTCGAGGCCACTCGTTCGTCTGGTGTCGGCGTCGCGGTCGGCGTGAGTGTCGGAGAGGGTGTCGCTGTGGCGGTGATCGTCGGTGTCGACGAGGGTGTCGCGATAGACGGCTCGCCCGTCGGCTCGCCCGTCGGCATGATCTCGTCGCCACCGGAGCACGCAGCCACAGACAGCGCGAGCAAGAGCGCCACCACATGCAGCAGTCGAGGCCTGAGAGGGTGGATCACGCCTTGATGGTAGCCCGGCTCCGTTGACACGATCTCTGCCTCGCTGAGAGGCTCTCAACGTGTCACAAAGCGAAATCCTCAACCTTGCACTGCGGCTCTGGCCTGAAGCGCGCGATCGTGCCGCCGTTTCTGACCCCACCGTGCTCGACGAACTCCTCGGCTCGCTAGGCCAGCCCGGCGCACCCGGCTACGACTGTGGCCTGCGCAGCACCTTTGCCTGCTTCACACCAGACGAGGCAGCGGTGCTCACACTCCCCACCGGTGAGACAACGACCAGCGATGCCGAAGCGCGCTTCATCGGTCACGTGCTGGTCACACGCACCCTGCTCGCCGCCGGCTTGCACGTCGACCAGCGCGTCATCACCGCCATGTCGGATGCTTACGCATTCTCGTGGGGGATGCGCCCCGTCAGCCGCGACCTCACCCCGCTCGCACTCGCCAGCACACTCTGGCTGATCGCGCTCGATCCGCTCAGCCCCTCGGACCGCCCACTGCCGATGAGCTGGGACGTGCCTTGCTTCGATGACCCCGAGCGCTGGGATACCGACTACCGCCTGTTCTCCCACTACGACATCAGCGAGCGCGCTACGGACTGGGCGGTCTTCAGCAGCGGTTCACCTGAGCGACGCGAGGGCTGTTCAATTTGGACGGTCGTCGAGCCGCTGCTCCGGCTCGATGCAGACAATCGAGTCAGGATCGCGCTCGTTGCCTTCGCGGACGCCTCGGATGCCGGTGCTGGCAATGCGCCGGCGGCGGCCATGCTGGAGCGC
>JABIST010000302.1 GCA_018700215.1 Dehalococcoidia bacterium
CGGGCGGACCATTTGGTGACGTGCTTGAGGGCGGCAACCGGGTCGTAGGGGGAGTTCTGGGACTGGCCGGTGGGGACGCCGTCGGCGAGGACGAGCAGGGGTGAGCCGTCCTCGTAGGCCTGGGCGATGCCGCCGTAGGCGATCTGGACGCCGGCGGAATTGACGCCGCCCATGACGGTGGCGACGCCGATCTTGTTGCCGTTGTTGACTCGGGCGTAGGCGTCGGCCATGGCGATGGCGTAGCGGTCGTCACGCATCATGATCAGGGGGACGCCGGCGGGGCCGAGGGCGTTGTTGACGCCGTTAGTGGGGAAGGTGGAGACGAACTCGACGCCTTCGGCTTTGAGGATGTTGGCGATGCCGACTTCGGGTGTGACGTTCATGGTGGGGGACTCCTCGTAGGGTCGGGCGGCCTCGGTGGTTCGGGCGGCGGGAGTGTACACGGGCGGTGGGGGGCGAGTCGGTCCGCTGGGGGACCGGAGTGCGGCTGTCCTCGGACGGTGTGGCGCGTCGATGGTGGGGAGACGGGGTGCGTCGAGAGCGCGGGTGTATCGCGATCGACGGGTGGGCGTGGGCGGAGCGTAGCGTGCCGGCCTCGAGGAGGAGGGGAGAGCGTGCCGCGGCTGCGGTCCCTCGGATGCGGCGCGCTCGCGTCGGTTGGTCAGACGCTGGCGACCTCGGGAGTTGCGCTTTCGGCGAGCGGGATGCCGGCGCGGGCGGGGACGAGGAGGACGGGGCAGGGGGCGTCTTTCAGGACGCGCTCGGCGGTGGAGCCGAGGAAGAAGCGTTTGATGGCGGAGCGCCCGTGGGTGGCCATGACGATGGTGTCGCAAGAGAGATCGTCGACAGCCTCGAGGATGGCCTCGGCGACGTGGCCGACTTTGACGGTGGGGACGACGTGCTCGATACCCGTGCCGCGGAGCTGGGCGACGACGTCCTTGAGGTGGTCGGAGGCTTCGGTTTGCTCGGAGGAGATGACCCACGGGTCTTTCTCGCTGGTGAGGATGGAGTCGATGACGGGCATGTGGTTGTTGGATGTGGCACGCTCGACGACCTCGAGCACGACGACCTCGGCACCGGTGTTGGCGGCGAGGGGGGCGAGGTAGGCGAGTGCGGCCTCGGCGTCCTGGGAGCCATCGGTGGGGAAGAGAATCTTCTGGAACATGAGGGACCTCCACTCTGCTGAGGCTCAGCTCAGCGGCGCCGCGGGCGGTCGGTGGGTGCTGCGCAATCGAGACTGAGCAGCAGGCGAACGACGGAGTGAGCACTCCGGTGGCGGCTCTTGAATAGAACATATGAAATCTGGTGGCGATGAGGTACAGGCGAGCGTCCTGAGGCCGGTGGGTCGAAGGTGTTGGTTGGTGGGACCGAAGGTACAGAGACGTTCGGGTAGGGCGGTGGGGACCTGCGAGATGGCGGTCAGATGGGGCAACCGGTAGGCTTCATCGCGTATCCGGGGCGCGTGGTGGCGGGGCTCGGAAGTGGTTGTGACAGCAGGTTTGATGGGCTTGATGGGCGGGTACTGATGGCGCGAATCCTGGTGGTTGGCAGCGAGAGCGGCGCGGGCGCGACGACGGTGGCGGTGGGGCTGGCCTCGGTAGCGGCGAACGCGGGACAGCAGGTGCGCGTGGAGCGGCTGGCTGGCGACGAGCGCGCGACGGAAGACGCCGAGGTGTTCGGCGAGCTGGAGGTGGGCGCGGGGAGCGGCGATCCGCTGACGGCGGAGCAGGTGAATGACGGCGGTGGTGTGCTGATCCTCGAAGGTCCCGCAGGTGCGGACGCGGGTGCGCTGGCGAGTCAGCTTGGCGCGCGGCTGGTGTTCGTGCGGCCAGCGGGGAGTGACGCCGAGGCGCCCTCGGGAGCGACGGTGATTGAGACGCATGCGGCGCATGCGACGGCGGGTGCGTTGCCGGAGGATCGAGCGCTGGCGGCGCCGCGGGTGGCGGAGTTGATCGCGGCGAGCGGCGCGGAGGTGCTGACGCGCTCGGAAGCTGGGGAGCGGGCGGTGTGCGACCACCTGGTGGTGGGCGCGATTTCGCACGACCCGGCAGACGATTACTTCGCGCGCTTTCCTCGGAAGGCTGTGGTGACTCGGAATGGTCGAGTGGACCTGGCGTTGGCGGCGATGCTGACGGGTACGGAGTGCCTGATCTTGAGCGGTGGCGGCGCACCGAGCCCGTACATCCTGGATCGGGCGGCGGCGAACCGGGAGACGACGCTGCTGATGACTTCGGGCACGACGGTGGAGACGATGCACGACATTGAGGGCTGCTTCGGGACGTCGCCGTTCTCGGGCGAGTCGAAGGTGGCGCGGGCGGGCGAGCTGATGGCGGCGGCACTGGACGCGGACGCTGTGGCGGCGCTGATCGGGTGAGCCCCTTCGGGGCGGTCCGACCCTGCGGGCCCCGTTGTGGGCGACCTGCTGAGGGAATGGACTGCTGGTGAGATTGCTGATCAGCCCCGGGACTTCTGGGCCGGGCTGAATCACGCTGGCGGTCGTATGCTGCGGGTATGGATGTTTCGTCGGGGCTGGTGATTGGTCGGATCCGCGGGGTTGAGATCCGCGTGCACTGGTCGTGGCTGATCATTTTCTGGCTGATCGCCTGGACGCTGTCCGAGGGGTTGTTTCCGACGTATCAGCCGCAGTGGGACGAGCGATCGCTCTGGGTTGCCGGGGTGGTGTCCTCGCTGCTCTTCTTCGGCTCTGTGCTGTTCCACGAGTTATCGCACACGTTCGTGGCGCTGCACTACCGGATGCGGGTGCCTTCGATCACGTTGTTTGTGTTTGGTGGTGTGTCCCAGATCGCGGATGAGATGCGGAGTCCGAGGCAGGAGTTCCTGATCTCGGTCGCGGGACCGCTGTCGTCGTGGTTACTGGCGGTGATCTTTGGCGCGTTGTGGGCGGTGTTCCAGGCTGAGCCGTTCTCGGTGGTATTCGGCTATCTCGGGGTGGTGAATTTCTTGCTGGGCGCCTTCAACTTGTTGCCCGGGTTCCCGCTGGATGGGGGGCGGGTGTTCCGTTCGATCATGTGGGGGCGATTGCACGACCTGACGCGGGCAACTCAGATCGCCTCGAGGGTGGGGCAGGGGATCGCGTGGGTGATGATCGCGGTCGGCATCGCATTCATGGTGTTCGTGAACTGGGGTGGGCTCTGGTACGTGCTGATTGGCCTGTTCTTGAAGAACGCGTCCGAGAACGCGTACGCGCAGTTGTTGTTGGAGCGGGCGTTGCGCGACCTGAAGGTGCGAGAGCTGATGCAGCCGGCGCCGGAGCCGGTGTTGGAGACGTGGTCGCTACAGCGGGTGGCGGATGAGCGAGTGCTGGCGCAGGCGCAGCGGGCGTTGTTTGTGGAGGACATGGGCCATGTTTCGGGCTTGATCACGGTGGCCGACCTCTCGAAGGTGCCGCGCGCGCAGTGGGAGACGACGACGGTGCGGGCGGCAATGGTGCCGGCGGAGCGGGTGATCACGGTGACCTCGGAGGTTTCGGCGCTGGAGGCGATGCGGCTGATGCAGGAGCACGACGTGCACCAGGTGCCGGTGATCGATGATGGGACGCTGGTGGGGCTGCTGACGCGCGGGGACGTGCTGCGTCGGCTGGAGCTGAATGCGCTGGTGGGGAATTTTGAGCCTGAGGCGGGGGATGAGGCGACGCGGGAGTAGGCCGAGGTGGTTAGGGCTGGGTTAGACTCGGTGGCATGTGGCAGTGGTTTCGACGGCTGAAGCGATGGGAGCGTCTTTTCCTGGTGGATGAGCTGCTCTGGTATGCCGGAATCGCCACGCTGATTCTGTGGTTCCTTTCGCCCTGGGGCTTTAGCTGGGCGCTGATCTTGGTCTTCGGCGTGATTCTCTGGCTGCCCCGGCAGTTTACGGCGCGAAAGACATGGGCCGCTTTCAAGGTGGAATACCCAGATGCGACCGTGCCTTGGTGGTTTCGCGAGGGTGGCCTCTGGTCGATCGAGTACAGCGACATGCATCTACGGGCGATCGTGTACCGCCGCGCGGCGAGCTGGGCCTGGAAGCGCTTCCACCGCGACTGATGGAGCTGGTCACTTCTAGACACCATCGAACGCGGCTCGTTCGAACCGTTCGACTGAGCCACGTACTTCGTCATGAAGGAATCGAACCTCGTGATAGGTTCCGTAGCCTCTTCCAGTGACGTACGTCGGATCAAGGCCCAACGCCTCCGCTTCAGAGGCGATTGCCTGCCGACGAGCTTTCCACCCTTCGACGTCCGGTTGTCCCGTCGTTGGATCTGCAAGTGGGACGGTTGACCAGTACAACTCGGCGTAGAGATTGGCATACGTGGCGGGGTCCGGAGGAGCGTCGCCGTGCTCCACCTGCAGCTGTGATAGCGCGACCCGTGCCTCCGAGTTCCGTTGTCGCTGGAAGGTCCAGACGTCGTTCGTCTCCTGCGCCCGTGAGGATGCGGGCTCGCGAGCCAGGAGGCCGTCCTCGAGGTCTCCAAGGATGTCTCCTGTGCTGCCGTCGAGTGAATCTCGGACCTCTCGACGTGGCGAGGTCGGCATTGGTCCGATCGGAATCCACTCCTCCCCGAAATCGTCGATCCGCTTGCCCGCGAGTTCGCGAGCATATGCCCACGCTGCGCCTCTACTCTTCCAACCGTCGGGAAACAAGACTGCCATTGTGTGCTGTGTGCGAGCCGCAGATTCTTCGGGGGAGAGTCCACTCTCTTTGAGCTGCTCAAAAAGGTTGCTCGCGACACCGCCGCCCACGATCGAGGCGGCTCCTATCGCAGGCCCGAACATCCAGGTTGCTGGTGCGGTTGCCTTGTCTGCAAAGTTTTCTAGGTAGTCGCCGACGAACGGGATGCCTTCGATGTCCTTCTGAAGCACGGTTCCGAATCCGGCTTCGTCCGGGAGGAACTGCGCGAGGGGATAGTGCTCCTGCACGGCCTCGAATCGCGCGCGGTCGTCCGGGTAGTATGCGCTCAGGATCTCGTCCAGTAGTTCTGGGTCACCGACGGATGGACCGAAAACAAGCAGCGTCCCATCGCGCTGGGAGCGCGTCAGGCCGTCCATCGTGTCGAACTCGCTGCGGAGCTCCAGCAGATCACGGCCCAGCGGCATCAGCCCACCGCCATCTGGGAAGTCGTAGCCGGTCGATAGCTCGAAGATCTTCTTCCAGTCGGTGAACGCAGGGTTTGGCTGAGCCTCACCGAGCTGCCTTCCCCTGTGCTCTGCCAGTGCCTGCCCCTGAGATTCGTTCCATAGCTCACGAGCGAGATCCTCGATGTCCGCCCGTTCTTCGGTTGGGAGCGCATCTAGCTTCGCTTGGTCTTCCGGCGGGATGCCGAAGATCGTGTTCGCTTGGTGGGCGAGCTGAACGAGTTCGCGGTCGACGGTGACTGGGACTCCCATGATCTCCGTGGGGAGCAACCATTGGTTCTCGGAGATGTCCGTTGGCTCCGGCGGACGCCAATCGACGCGCCGTGCCGGAGACCCCATCGGCTCTACCTCATCGAGATCGAACGTGAGGGCTTCTGTCTGTCTGACTCGCTCCGGTACGTAGTCCGGGTCCCACAGTCCATCCGCAGACAGCGCTCGCCCGGCGGCTAACTGCTCGTCCTCAGGTGAGAGCGAACGAGGTGGTTGCTGTGGTGGGCTGATTGGCGGTGGTGCCGACACCGACACGCGTTCCGCGGCGAGTTCGTCGTCGCTGCCGAGGTTGCGGAGGATGTCTGCGAGACGGGGCGACTTCGGCGGGGTCACTGGGATGCGGGGTGCCGTGAGCTGGTCGTCCGGATCGCTCAGGAGGGAGAACGGGCGAGACGGTGTGGGGTCGGTTCGTCGCGCGGGCTCAGCGGGCGTTGAGCGCGAGCCGTAGCCGGGTGCGATGCCCTGCGTACGCGCGTTGAGTAGCTCGTTGATGCGTGCGTTGTACTCCGGCGTGCCGCGCTGGAATGCTCGATCGACCGGTGGGGCGGGGGGGGGGGCCGGGGCTGGTGCCGGGGGTGCGGTGAACCGAACTGTGGGGGATGGCTTTGGTTGTGATGGGGCGATCTTCGGCCATTTTGTCGAAGGCTTTGGGGCGATGATTGGCTGATTGACGGGAGCGAGACGGCGGAGCGCGTCGGCCTCGGCCTTCTGGCGCGCCTGCTCGTCCAGCTTTGCCTGCACCCAGGGCGGGAGCGCGGGTCGGCCCGCGGGTGAGAGTGAGCCGATGCCGGCGGGGATGGCCTGGATTGGAGCGTCGAGTTTTCTGCCTAGCTCCGCGTAGTAGGCGGCGTCTCGGACCAGTCGTCGTGGGGAGGTGTCGTCTGCAAGCTGCGCCATGGGTTGTGCTCCTTCGCCTGTCATTGAGGCTGGAGCGATGGCGATCTTGTTTCAACGCACGGGGGTGGTGGGGGTGGGAGAGCGGCGGATCCAAAGTGATGCGGGTACTTTTCGATGCTCCGCCTTCGCCTATGCGGGCGTCAGGGGGGCGAAGGAGAGGAGGAGCTTTTTCACGCCCTGGCCTTCGAAGGCGACGGTGACTTGCTGGTCGCCGGGGACGATTTCGCAGCCGATGACGACGCCGCCACCGAAGACGGTGTGGGAGACGCGGTCGCCGGGGGCGAAGGCGGGGGTGGCGGATTGGTCCATCTCAGCGCGTTCGGCCTGGCGGACGGCGGCGGCGGCGCGGAGGCCACGACCGCCACTGGTGGCGGGCCTGGATCCGGCGCCGACGGGGACTTCGACATCGGCCTCGGGGAGGTCGCCGAGGAAGCGCGAGGGTGGGTTGGAGCGCAGATTGCCGAAGAGGAATCGACGGCGAGCGCGGGTGAGGTAGAGGTGTTGCCGGGCGCGGGTCATGCCGACGTAGCAGACGCGGCGCTCTTCTTCGAGCTGGGTTGGGTCGTCGATGGAGCGGAAGTGGGGGAGGAGGCCTTCTTCCATGCCGGGGAG
>JABIST010000232.1 GCA_018700215.1 Dehalococcoidia bacterium
CCGCCGCCACCCTGGCGACCACCGTTGCCGTAGCCACCCTGGCGACCGCCGTTGCCGTAGCCACCGGAGCGGGAGCGTCCGTTGCTGGAGCCGCCTGAGCGGGGTCCAGCGGAGAAGCCAGCCATGGCGAGGGCTTCATCGGCGAAGCTCTGGTCGGGCTCGGCGGTGAGCCGCTCGCGAGCGGCCTGGAGTGAGAGCGGGGCGGGGGTGTTGAGGTCCGCGCTGAGCTTGAGGTTGCGGACCAGACGGTCTGCATCGCGGACTTCGTTGTTGGCGATGAAGGAGACGACGATGCCCTGGGCGCCGGCACGCGCGGTGCGGCCGGAGCGGTGGACGTAGGTCTTGTCATCGATAGGCGGATCGAAGTGGAGGACGCAGGCGACGCCGTCCACGTGGATGCCGCGTGCGGCGACGTCTGTGGCGACGAGCGCTTCAACTTTGCCATCGGCGAAGGACTTGAGGGCGCGGTTGCGCTGGTTCTGCGAACGGGAGCCGTGGATGGCGGCGGAGGTGGCGCCTGCCTTCTGGAGCTGCTCGGCGACACGGTCCGCGCCGCGGCGGGTGCGACAGAAGACGATGGTGGGTCCAGCGGCCTGGATGAGGTCCGAGGCGACTTCGACACGGTTGGCGATGTTGAGGCGCCAGAAGAGGTGTCGCATGTCGTCGATGTTGGGCTGGCCGTCACCGATCTCGTGGAGGGCGGGGTCGCGCTGGTAGTTGCGGGTGAGGACGCCGACATCGCCATCGAGTGTGGCGGAGAAGAGGAGGGTCTGTCGGTCGCTGCGGGTGCGGTCGAGCAGGCGCTTCACTTCGGGGAGGAAGCCCATGTCGGACATGCGGTCGGCTTCGTCGATGACGACGACTTCGACTTCGTCGAGGTCGAGGTAGCCCTGCTGGATGAGGTCGGCGAGGCGACCGGGGCAGGCGACGAGGACGTCTACGCCTCGTGCGAGTGCGCGCTTCTGTGGCTCGTAGCCGACGCCGCCGTAGACGGCGATGATGCTGCGTCCGCCGGCGCGGGCGATGGGCTCGAGTTCGCGCTTGATCTGGTCAGCGAGTTCACGGGTTGGTGCGAGGACGAGTCCGCGTGGTCGTCGTGGCTTGGCGCCTTCGACGTTGAGCAGCAGTGGGACGCCGAAGGCGAGGGTCTTGCCTGAGCCGGTTGGGGCGCGGGCAGCGATATCGCGGCCGGCGATTGCGTCCGGGATGGTGGCGGTCTGTACTTCGAAGGGGGTGGTGAAGCCGAGTTCTTCAAGCAGTTCGGCGAGGCCTTCGGGTACGCCGAGGCCAGCAAAGGTGGTGGTCAATCTATCTCCTACAGGTCCCCCGCATTTTGCGAGGATGGTCTTGTGTGCCGCACTGAGCACACGCATTGCCAGTCGTTGGCAGCCGTGAGCCCTCGCGCCGAATTGTGTGAGGCGCGGAGCAGGCTGGACGAGGCGGGTCCACCTACAGGAAGGAAAAACGTGCGTCGCGTTCGTCACCGGGAAGCGTCTGCGAACGCTGGCCTCCACCGGTGTTGCGTGGAATTAGCGTAACAGGTCAAGCGTTTGGCGCGAACGGGGGAGATTCCTTAGGCAGCGCTGGCGCGACGTTCGTAATAGATGGCACCGTCCGCGGCGAAGGTGCGTTCCCATTCAGGAACGGCGACGAGGAAGGCTGCGACGCAGCGCGGATCAAAGTGTGTGCCGGCGTCTTGTTCGATCTGGGCGGTGGCGCGGTCTCGGCTCCAGGCCTCGCGGTAGGAGCGGGCGGAGCGAAGTGCATCGTAGACATCTGCGACGGCGGCAATGCGTGCTTCGAGTGGGATGGCGTCGCCGACGAGGTGGTCCGGGTAGCCGTTGCCATTGAACTGTTCGTGGTGGTGGCGAACGACGGCGCGTTCGATGGTGGCGCCGTTGCTGGAGCTGAGGATTTCGTCGCCGCGGATGGGGTGTTCCTGGATGACGGCGAATTCCTGGTCGGTGAGGGGACCGGGCTTGTGGAGGATGGCGTCTGGGACGCCGATCTTGCCGACATCGTGGAGCAGCGCACCCTGGGAGAGGGCGCGG
>JABIST010000003.1 GCA_018700215.1 Dehalococcoidia bacterium
GTAGAGCACCTCCTTGCCAAGGAGGGGGTCGCGAGTTCGAATCTCGTCTTCCGCTCCAGACTCTCAGATCACAGAGCCCGCTTCGGCGGGCTCTGTTCGTTAAGCACGCATCCCCCCACCCACCCACGTAGACTCCGCCCCACGAGGCGTCCCGACACGACGCGCGAACGGAGCTCCCGATGACCACCACCCCCGAACTCGAACCGTGGCAGTGGCCCGAAGACACCTGGCGCGGGATCGTCGGCAAGGTCCGCGCCGGACGCTCCCTCACACCACTCACCTGGAAGAACGGCGCACGTGCGGCCGTCGCCCTCTCCTTCGACAGCGACCACGAGTCGATCCCACTTCGCGACAACGAGCGCTCTCCCGGCAAGCTCTCCCAGGGCGAATACGGTGCCCGCCGCTCCGTCCCCCGCATCATCGAGCTGCTGCGCAAGCACGAGGTACCCGCCACCTTCTTCGTCCCCGCCGTCATGGCCCTGCTCTACCCGGACCAGCAGCGCGAAGCCGTCCAGGCAGGCCACGAAGTAGGCATCCACGGCTGGATCCACGAGCGCAACAGCATCCTCGGCATCGACGCCGAACGTGAGCTGATGCAGCGCGCCTCAGACACACTCGAGCAGATCACCGGAGTCCGCCCCGTCGGCATCCGCACCCCGTCATGGGACTTCAGCCCCCACACCCTCCAACTGATCCGCGAAATGGGCCTGATCTACGACTCGTCGCTCATGGCCGACGACGACCCCTACGAGCTGCTCGACGAAGGCGAACCCACCGGCGTCGTTGAACTCCCGCCCGAGTGGATTCGCGACGACTTCGTCTACTTCAACATGGACCGCTTCAGCAGCCTCCGCCCCCACACTCCACCCTCATCCGTCCTCGAAATCTGGAAAGGCGAATTCGACGGCGCCTACGAAGAAGGCGGCCTCTTCGTCCTCACAATGCACCCGCACGTCATCGGCCACCGCTCGCGCATCCGCATGCTCGACGAACTGATCGAGTACATGCGCAGCCGTCAGGACGTCTGGTTCGCCACGCACGCGGATATCGCCCGCTACTGCTTGGAGCAGGCTTCCAAGGAATGAGTGACTGGAACTAGGAGAGGAAGAACAGCACCGGCGCGATCAGCAGCGACACGCCGCCAGCCGCCCAGTACACCGAAGCCAGCTTCAGCGTCCGCTGCCCCACCCGCATTTTGCGTGACCGGTGACTCTCCGAGGTCGCACCAACCTCAAGTGCCAGCGCCGTCAGCCCACAGATCGGCAGCATCCCCGCCAGGTTGACCGCCGCCGTAAGCGTCAGCGCCCAGAACCCCAGCAGATCGAACAGCGCCATCAGCACGCCCGCGCCAAACAGGAACAGCGCGAACGAGAGCACAGCAACCGCCAGCGCATCGCGCCACGGCCCGCGAACACCACCATCCGAGGTGGTCGCAGAGGAAACAGAGCTGACGCTACTTACCATCACCCGAGATCATCGACACCAACCGCGTCACGGCCGATCCCCAACTCCCCTTACACAACCAACCGGCGTCGCATCAGGGCCAACGCTATCCGATAGAACACCCAGCAGCCCACCAGCAACCAGGCCACATCAACCAGCAGCCCCCAGTGCAAATCGCCCGTCAGCACCGCCCGGTTCAGCTCCACCGAGTGCACCAGCGGCATGAACCACGCCACCCGCTGAGCCCAGCCCGGCAAATTCTCCAGCGGAAAGAAGCCACCGGACAGCCAGAACATCGGCATCACAATCACGTTGAACAGATAACCGAAGTGGCTCATCGCCCTCGCCAGCGCCGCAAACGACATCGCCAGCGAGCTGAACAAGAATCCCTGCAGCACCGCCACCGGCAGAATCAGCACCGCCCACCACGAATCAATCGCGGACGTCCACGGCCCCAGAATCAGCAACACCAGCAGGATGTACATGCCATTGAACGTCGCCCGCGTCGTCCCCCACAAAATCTCGCCCGTCACCAGATCGTCCACGCTCGCCGGCGTCGTCAGCACCGCCTCATACGTCCGATGCATCTCCAATCGCATGAACGCGCCCCAGCCACACTCAAAGATCGCCGCGAACATCGGGAACATCGCCATCAGCCCCGGCGCCAGGAAGTGGATGTACGACTCGCCACTCTCCAGTTCGACGAACCGACCCAGCCCAAACCCCATCGCCAGGATCACAATCCACGGCTCAAGCCCGATCCCCAGCGACTCCGTCCGCCAGATTCGGCGGAACACATCAAAGTTGCGCTGCCACACATGAACAGCCGCACCCGATACATCCGGAACGGTCAGCACAGTCAACAGGGCACTCATTCCACCAGCCCCCGCCCGGTCAGCCGCAAGAACACGTCTTCCAGGCTCGCCGGCCGCAGCAGCGCCCGCTGATCATCCCCCGCCCGTGCCGCCAATGGTGCCAGTGCCGACTCCGCGCCAAACACATACGCCACGTCCCCGTACCGCTCGATGTCCAGCACTGCGCCCGCCTCGCCCAGCAGCAGCTCACGCTCACTCGCCGGCAACCGCATCTCCAGCACACGCTCGCCCGCATGATCGCGAACCAGCGACCGTGGGCTGCCCTCCGCCAGGATCTTCCCGTGGTGCATCACCACAATCCGATCGCAGAGCTGCGCCGCCTCATCCATGTAGTGCGTCGTCAGCAACTGCGTCACACCGCGCTCGCGCAGCCGTCGAAGCTGCTCCCACACCAGGTGACGTGCCTGCGGGTCCAGCCCCACGGTCGGTTCATCCAGCACCAGCAAGTCCGGTTCGTGAATCAGCGCCCGAGCAATCAGCAGCCGTCGCCGCATCCCCCCAGACAACGTGTCCACCTTCTCCTTCGCCTTGCCCTCCAGCTCAAAGAACTCAAGCTGCTCAGTCACCCGCTGCTGAATCACCTCGCGCGACAGCCCAAAGTAGCGCGCGTAGACCTCCAGGTTCTGCCGCGTCGGCAGATCCGGATCCAGATTCTCGTCCTGCGGCACCACCCCAATCCGCGTCTTCACCAGCCGAGGATCCGTCGTGACATCGTGTCCGGACACCACCAACTGCCCGGACGTCACCGGCGAAGAACACGTCAGCATCCGGATCGTCGTCGTCTTCCCTGCCCCATTTGGCCCAAGCAAGCCGAAACACTCCCCCTCTCGCACGGAGAAAGAGATGCCATCAACAGCAACGTTGTCGCCAAAGCGCTTCGTGAGTTGGACGGCCTCAACCGCGAATCGATCCATGCATCACTCCCACAGCAATGTCGCTCAACGCGACACGGTCCTGGTCGGAACTACTGGTCTAGCTGTGGATCTGCTGGCGCATGGCGCTGGTCCCCCGTCCCTACATCGTGAGGAGCGCCAGTATACCCATGATGCGCGTCCTGAGGCGCTCAACCCCTGGAGGGCGAGGCCGCCATCGAAGCAATCGCCGTCGGCGAACCGCTCGCCAGCGGTGTCGCCAGATCAGGCTCCACCACCACCACCACCCGACGCCGCAAGCTCCGCTGCATCCAGAGCAACGCGAACATCGGCGGCGCATGCATCAGCGCCAGCACCAGTGCGAAGAGGGAGTTGCCGATCACGGGGTTCGCCATCCACCCCAGTCTTCGCCTCCCCGCATTCACCAGCGGTAAGAGCTTCGTAGAACCTCCACTCCCAGCCCTCCAGACCACTCGCGCAGGACGCGCGGACCCGGCACAATCGAATCGTTGATCGAGGCCACGTAGCCAAGTGGTAAGGCAGGGGTCTGCAAAACCCTTATCGCGAGTTCGATTCTCGCCGTGGCCTCCAATTCACCCTTGCCATCCCAGATGGCTGCCCTCACTTACCCGCACTTGCCACATACCAAATCACACTCGTACTAGTCGATATTTATTACCTATTACTAAGCGTATTTATCTCAACCCATAAACATCTCCGCACTGCGAGTATGTCGAGTGATTATTGAAAGTAGAAGAGCAGAATACTAATTTCTATACTCACTATGTTATTGAACTGAAGGGCTCATCTTCCCTACAAGTAACACCACTTGTACTCCACCAGCTATCATGGTTCAGTAATCGCATCAAGCATTGCGCGTTGAAAGACCCGCAACACATCGAGTTAAGTAGGCGCCGTCACAGACGCGGACATCTCGAAGTGACCGCCAACAACTGAGAATGAGGAACCATGCCCAAGTTCGAGACCCTGAACCCGGATGACATCGCGATTGGCCGCGGACGTGCCGCAGCCGAAGCGCGCAAACTCTACATCGCCGCCATCGGACAAGGCGACGCCGGTCGCATCACCCTGGATCGCGTCGAAAAATCCTCCACGGTAAAGCGCCTGCTCAGCGAGGCCAGCAAGCAGTGCGGTATCCGCGTCCGTTCTTCCTGGGCTGACAAGACCCAGCGCGTGCTCCTCTGGAAGCGCGTCGGCGTCTAACCAACACTCACAATTTTCCGAAGCGATCACCCGCCTCAACGGCTGAACAAAGAGGGGGGACAGTTCTTGAGAACTGTCCCCCCTCTTTTCGATCTCTGATCATCACAAGTCGAGGTCGACGCACGCCACCGATATCTGTAGTCTCCCGTCGAGGCTGAGCCTTCAGAGACAGGCGCGCGCAACCCCAGACGCGGTCGGTCGCTCCGAAGCAACCGCTGGTTCAGGCACGGCAAGAGGCCCCGCCGAACCGAAGAGACGAACCACGGATCCAGCTCAGCCGATCCGACCGTCACCAGGAGGAACGATGAACACGAAACACCTGCTCCGTTGGGCAGCGCTGGCAGTCGGTGCTTTGGCACTGTTTGCCGTCGCCTGCACCAGCGACGATTCAGACGGCACGCTCCAGACCGTCCTCGACCGAGGCGAATTGAAGTGTGGCGTCAAGGACAGCCAGCCCGGCTTCGGCAACCTCGAAGAAGACGGCACCTATACCGGCCTCGACATTGAGTTCTGCAAGGCCGTTGCAGCCGCCGTCCTCGGCGACTCCAGCAAGGTCGAGTACGTCCCGGCTTCCGCCGCGGACCGCTTCGAGCTCCTCGCCTCCGGCGAGATCGACGTACTGATCCGCACCACCACCCGCACCTTCGGGCGCGACGTGGACCTCGATGGACAGTTCGCCGTGACCACCTTCTACGATGGCCAGGGCATGATGGTGAAGGTCGACTCCGGCATCACCTCGCTCGAAGACATGGACGGCGCAACCGTTTGCGTCACCACCGGTACCACCACCTCGGGGAACCTCGACGACGCCTTCGCGGCACGCGGCATCGCGTACACACCGCAGGCCGTTGCAGACGACGCCGGTAGCCTCGAGAACTTCCTCGCTGACCGCTGCGATGGCTGGACTGGCGACAAGTCCAACCTCGCTGGCCAGCGCTCCGCATACCCCGCAGAGGGCGGCGGAGCCGAAGCGCTCGTCATTCTCCCCGAAACGATGTCCAAGGAGCCCCTCGGCCCCGTCACCCGTGACGGCGACAGCGAGTGGTTCGACATCGTCGAGTGGGTCTCCCTCGGCATGATCGCCGCAGAGGAGAATGGCGTCTCGTCCGCCAACGTCGCAGCCGAAGCTGGCAGCCCCAGCAACGCTGAAATCGGTCGCCTCCTCGGCGTCGACTTCAACATCGGCGAACAGCTCGGCCTCGAGAACAACGCCTTCATGGTCGATGTCCTCACCCAGGTCGGGAACTACGGCGAAGCCTACGACCGCACGGTCGGAGCCATCGGCATCCCGCGCGATGGCTCGCTCAACGCGCTCTGGACCAACGGCGGCCTGCTCTACGCACCGCCGGTCCGCTAGCCAGGAACCGAAACAAGAGGCGGTGGAGCGAATGCTCCACCGCCTCTTGCTGTTCCCGGACCTCACACAATGGCCAGCACCGCCGGCCAGCCACCAACACCCTCGTTCTGGCAAAGCCAACGAGGCCAGCGGATGCTCTACCAGGGCATCGCCGCCTTCGTGCTGCTGCTGCTCACGCTCTACTTCATCTCCCGCGCGCTGACACTCGATCTCAGCATCGACTTCATGAGCCAGAAGTCTGGCTTCTCCATCGCCAACCAATGGCTGACCGGGATCGACAGCCAGGACTCCCGCTGGGCGATCTATGGCGCCGGCACCTTCAACACCGTCCGGCTCGTCGTCGTCGGCATCATCCTCGCTACCCTGCTCGGCGTCCTCATGGGCGTCGCCCGCCTCTCCAGCAACTGGCTCATCTCTCGCCTCGCCGCCGTCTACGTCGAGGTTATCCGCAACACCCCGCTCCTCGTCCAAATCATCTTCTGGCACACCGCCGTGCTACTGCAGCTCCCGCGCATCTCTGAGAACGTCAACGTCGGCGGCATCGCCTTCCTCTCCAATCGCGCGCTCGCACTCCCCTGGCCGCAGTCACAGGGCCTCTCCGGCGTCTGGGTCATCCTCCTTCTCGCCTCCGCCGCCTTCGCCTGGTGGATCCGACAACGCAGGCTCACCGAGGAAGACGAAACCGGGCGCAGCACCCACGCCAACGCCGTCGCCCTCGGCTCATTCCTCGTCCTCGCCGTCGGCACATACGTCGCCACTGGCCTCCCCGTCGGCATCGATGCCCCCACCCTCACCACCTCGGACACCGGCACCCAGGACTACCTCGGCGGCATCAAGATCACTCCAGAGTTCGCCGCGCTCCTCTTCGCCCTCGTCTTCTATACCGGCTCCTTCATCACCGAAATCGTCCGAGGCAGCATCCAGGCCCTCCCCCGCGGCCAGAACGAAGCCGCCGCCGCCCTCGGCCTCTCCGGCTACCAGCGCATGACCCTCATCATCCTCCCCCAGGCCCTCCGCATCATGATCCCCGCCATCACCAACCAGTTCCTCAACCTCTCGAAAAACTCCAGCCTCGCCATCGTGATCGGCTACTCGGAGCTCTTCTTCGTCAGCTCCACCATCGTCAATAACGCCGGCCGCCCCGTGCCCATGTTCACCGTCGTCATCGCCACCTACCTCGTCCTCAACCTGCTCATCGCTGGCGGCATGAACTGGCTGAACCGCCGCGTGCAGTTGGCGAACGTCTGATGGCCACCACCTCCAGCGCCGCCCAGCGTCCCCGCACGCCACTCACCGGTCCCATTGCCCGACGCTGGCTGCACGACAACCTCTTCTCCAGCACCGCCAACTCAGTCCTCACAATCGTCTCGGTAGCGCTGATCGCCTTCATCCTCTACCAGCTCATCCGCTTCATCCTCATCGGCGCCGACTGGCAGGTCGTCGAGGCCAATCGGCGCCTCCTCGCACTCGGCCGCTTCCCCCAGGACGAGGAATGGCGAATCTGGCCGCCAATCTGGACACTCGGCGCCCTCATCGGCGCCACCTACGGCCTCTGGTCCCGCGTCACTCGCACGGACGCCGCCGCCATGCTCCTCGTCGTCCTCTTCCTCTTCGGCGTCCTCTTCGAAGGCACCAACGCCCTCCTCCTCGCCATCGGCATCGCCGCCGGCATCACCACCTACCTCGTCAGCCAACTCTGGATCAGAGACACCCCCCGCGAAGCCCGCGCCCGCCTCGCCGTCGTCAGCGCCTGGGCGCTACTGCTCCCCCTCACCGTCGTTATCCTGCTCGTCGCGGACGGCGTCCGAACCACCTTCTGGGGCGGCATCTTCCTCAACGTCATGCTCGCCACCGTCGGCATCGTCGGCGGCTTCCCCGTCGGCATCCTCCTCGCCCTCGGACGCACTAGCTCACTCCCCGTCGTCCGCATCCCCTCCACCGTCTACATCGAAGTCGTCCGCGCCGGCCCGCTCATCGCCTGGCTCTTCCTCGCACGCTTCGTACTGCTCGATTTCATGCCGCCCATCCTCGGCCTCGACCAGCTCGATATCGTCATGCGCGCCATGATCGTCCTCGCCGGCTTCACCGGCGCCTACGTCGCCGAGATCGTCCGCGGTGGCCTCCAAAGCCTCGCACCCGGTCAGCGCGAAGCCGCCAGCGCCCTCGGCCTCAGCGCCTACCAGTCGACCACCCTGATCGTCCTCCCCCAGGCCCTCCGCGCCGTCATCCCCGCCCTCGTTGGCCAGTTCATCAGCCTCTGGAAAGACACCACCCTCGTCTTCGCCCTCGGCCTCA
>JABIST010000002.1 GCA_018700215.1 Dehalococcoidia bacterium
CCGTCCACGCCCTCGCCAGCCTCATCCGCGGCTTCGCCGGCACCGCCGGTCGCCAACCCCTCGACATCTAGCTACCTTTCGAGGCGCGCCATCGCCCACCGCCGCGTCCCCGCGTAATCTCCATGCATGACCATCCTGCTGCTGACCGGCCCACCGGCCGCCGGCAAAACCACCATCGCCGCCGCCCTCGCCGCGCGGGTCACCGATCCGCTAGCGGTCATCGAGGTGGACACCCTCCGCCACATGATCGTTGAGCCGCACTCCGCGCCATGGGACGGCGAGGAAGGCCACCGCCAGCAGCTCCTCGGCGTCCGCAACGCCTGCGTCCTCGCACAGAACTTCGATGCCACTGGCTTCCATGTGCTCATCGTCGATCCCATCACCGAGGAATCTGCCGTCCGCTACCGCGAGGAGCTGGTGCTCACCATCGTCCGCCTCCTCCCCAACTGGGCGCAGACCATGATTCGTTCCCAGACCCGCGACGAACCACTTGGATTCCGCGAGCGCGAGCTGCTCTACGAACAGCAGAAACAACTCCAGGCAGTCGACATCACCCTCGATAACTCCTCGCTTGAGCCCAACATCGTCGCTGGCCGCCTGGAGCGATTGTTGACCAGCACCCCTCCGAATCCTCCCCCACCTCCCCAGGCCGGGTACCATGCGCTTCCGAATCCACTACCACCTCCATCAGAAGGAGCCCCCCGATGAGCAACGGCGAATACGTCCCCAGCACCACCGAATGGGTCCGCAACCAGGTTGAGCTGTACGAGAGCAGCAACGGTACCGAGGGCTACGAACTCCGCGATTCAGGCCTGCCAGTCATCCTCGTCACCAACAACGGCCGTAACACCGGCGCCATCCGCAAGACACCGCTGATGCGCGTGAAGGTCGGTGAGGCTTACGTCCTCGTCGCCTCCATGGGCGGCCAACCCAAGAACCCCGTCTGGTACTACAACCTCGTCGCCGACCCCAACGTCACCATCCGCGACCGCACCGAGGTCACCCCCATGCGCGCCCGCGAGGTCACCGATGCCGCAGAACGCGCCACCCTCTGGGCCGCCGCCACCGAAGCCTTCCCGCCCTACATCGAGTACCAGCAGCGCTGCGAGCGCCCCATCCCCGTCTTCCTCGCCGAACCCGTCTAGCGAGCAACGGCTCGCCCCCACCCCGCACGTTCGCCGCGAAAGAATAGCCCCCGAGGAGCGCACCCCATGGACGGCATCCAACTCAAGCAGACCCTTCGCGATGGCGGCAGCGTCTTCGGCTGCATGTTCTCCGCCATCGGCACCACCCGCTTCCGCAACTCCCTCGCCGGCTCCACCCTCGACTACGTCGTCATCGACGCCGAGCACGGCTCCCGCGACCGCAAGGAGATCCAGGAACTCTGTCGCATGCTCCGCGACGTCGACATCATGCCGATCGTCCGCATCCCCGTCCCCATGGCCCACTGGGTCGCCATGGCTCTCGATGCCGGAGCCGCTGGCGTCCTCGTCCCCTACTGCGAAACCGTTGAGCAGGTAGAGGAATGCGTCGCCACCGCCAAGTGGCACCCACTCAAGGGCGAATACCTCACCCGCGCCGTCACCGAAGGCGTCTTCCCCAGCGAGCGTAGCCGCGAATACCTCGCCGCCCGCCACGCCGAAAGCGTCGTCATCATCGGCATCGAAAGCGAGCCCGCCTACGAGCGCCTCGAAGCCATCCTCGGCGTCGGCTCCATCGATGGCATCTTCATCGGTCCCAACGACATGACCACCTCGCTCGGCATCCCGGACGAAGTCACCAACCCGAAGTATCTCGATGTCATCAAGGGCGTCATCGCTAAATCCGAGGCCCACGGCATCCCCGTCATGATCCACCAGCAGACGCTCGATACCTCAACCACCGCCATCGAACTCGGCGCCCGCTTCGTCCTCCACAGCACAGACGCCCGCTTCATGCAGATCGCCATGCAGGAGCACATGGCCGAACTCCGCCAGGTCGCCCAGCGCGTCACCGGCAAGGGCGAAGCCGTCACGGCCGAGGACACCGTCGAGACGGTCTAGCGGACGAGCGCGCTCAGTGTGGGAACACGATTTCCGCCGCGACGAACAACGTCACAAGGAGCCCCACCAACGTCGCGAGCAACACCGACGCTGCGCGATCCCGCTCACGCACCAGCGCAACCAATCCCGTCGCCAGCGCCGCGACGCCGCTCGCTGCTGCCGTCAACCCCGGTCCGGCCAGCCACCAGTTGTCGGAAAACGTATCTCCGCCCTTCTGCCCCGCCGCGATCGCGAGCATCAACCCACCGAGCCCGGCCACGAACGCTAACAGCAGCCCGACGGACCATTGCCCCATCGGAGTCGCGGGTCTCAGTGTCATTACGCACCCTGTCTCCGGCCTACTCGGCCACCCTGATCGTCTCTCCCGACGCTCTCGTGGGGGAGAGCCGTTCGTGCCGCCCGGGTGTGACCTTCCGCGCTCGATCGCGTTGACACCCTCCCGAGCCCACACCTACCCTCGATCCCACGTACAGAACGAATACCGACGTTGATCGGGAGTAGTACGTCGCCCAGCGGGGCTACAGAGAACCGGACAAGCTGAGAACCGGTGCCCGCCAGCAGCGACCGAATGGACCCGGGAGTCTCGACCCGAACCCGCCCTCTCCGAAACTGGCGAGGGCGCAAGTAGGACTCGACGGTGTGGGCGCCGTTATCCAGGCCCAGGGCATCGCCCCCTCCACGATGGGTAACCGTCGAGGAGAGCCGGGGCCGTGCTCCGAACAAGCGCCGTCGCCGCTCTCACGAGCCGCGCTGGCGGAATGTGGGTGGCACCGCGAGGACCATCGCCCCACTGTGGCGGTGGTTTTTTTGTGGGCAAAAGACCCACGGAACCGAGGTCAGCCTCAGGGCTGATGTGAGATGAGGAGTAGCGAACGATGAACAGCGACATCCTGCGCGCGCGTGTGACCTGCACCGCCGGCTGGGCGTCCTGGTGGCCTCGCCAATCGTCCGCGTCCACACTCACGTTCAGCACCCGGAGTCACACACATGCTCGGTGAATACACCCCCAGCCTCGCCGAAGTCCGCCGCTTCACTGGCCAGGGCAACGTCGTCCCCGTCTACCGCGAAGTCCGCGCGGACCTGGAGACCCCCGTCTCCGCCTACCTCAAGGTCGCCCGCGGCCCCTACTCGTTCCTCCTCGAATCCGTCGAGGGCGGCGAGCGCATGGGCCGCTACTCCTTCATCGGCACCGAGCCCTACCGCGTCCTCGCTCGCAACCACGATGACGGCGACCCACTCGACGAGATCGAGCGCGAACTCGCCCGCTTCGATGCCGTCGAGGTCGATGGTCTTCCCCGCTTCAACGGCGGCGCCGTCGGCTACCTCGGCTTCGAGGTAGCCGGCCATTTCGAGAAGCTGCCGCTCCCCGGACCGGACGTCCTCGGCCTCCCCGAATCGTGGTTGATGTTCGCCGACAACCTGCTCGTCTTCGACCACCTCAAGCACACCATCAAAGTCGTCTCACACGTCCGGCTCGATGGCGATATCGAATCCAGCTACCGCCAGGCCGTCGCCAAGATCGACGAGCTGATCGACCGCCTCGAGGTGCCGCTCGGCGCGCTCCCCTACGTCCCTTTCGATGGCCCGTCGGGACAGCCGGTGCAGGAGAACTGGGACGCCGAGCAGTACAAGGCCGCCGTCGTCCGCACCAAAGAACACATCGTCGATGGCGACATCATCCAGGGCGTCATCTCACTCCGCTTCTCCAAGCAGACCGGCGCACACCCCTTCGAGGTCTATCGCAGCCTCCGCGCCATCAACCCCTCGCCGTACATGTACTACCTCAAGTTCGACGAGTCCTACATCGTCGGCGCATCCCCGGAGCTGCTCGTCAACATCGAGGACGAACTCGTCGAGGTGCACCCCATCGCCGGCACCCGCCCCCGCGGCGAGACCCCGCTCGATGATGAGCGGCTCGCCGAGGAGTTGGCCAACGACCCGAAGGAGATCGCCGAGCACATCATGCTGCTCGACCTCGGTCGCAACGATGTCGGACGCGTCGCCACCGCGGGTAGCGTCAAGGTCACCCAGCAGCTCGACATCGAGTACTACTCACACGTCATGCACCTCGTCAGCCACGTGAAGGGCGAGCTTCGCGAGGGCATGTCGCCCTACGACGCACTCCGTGCCGCCTTCCCTGCCGGCACCGTCTCCGGCGCGCCCAAGATCCGCGCCATGGAGATCATCGCCGAACTCGAACCGGACCAGCGCGGCCCCTACGCCGGCTCCGTCGGCTTCTTCGATATGTACGGCAACGTCGAAACCTGCATCACCATCCGTACCCTCGTCATGAAGGACGGCTGGGCGCACGTCCAGGCTGGCGCAGGCATCGTCTTCGACTCCGACCCGCAGAAGGAGTACGAGGAGTGCCAGCACAAGGCCCGCGCTCTCATCGCCGCCATCGAGGATGCAGAGCACGGTGAGGGCGGCGCCCCCACCGGTAGCCTCGGCTACTAGGGAGCGACTTCCGATGACCAACTCACCACCCCAGGGACCGCTCCTCGCCGCCGCCGCCGTCATGCG
>JABIST010000119.1 GCA_018700215.1 Dehalococcoidia bacterium
CGGCACGGATGGCCTGGGTCTGTTGCTGGAGGAAGGGGCCTGGCACGGGGGTGTCCTCGGGGGGGTGGGGGTGTGGGATGTGCGGGAAGGATAACGAGGGTGGGGCAGTTGCGGTGAGCGGTTCAGGATGAGGGCGTCTGCCGAGCAGCTACGTGGAACGGGTTGACGGGACCGCCGCTACGGATCTGTTGCGAGATCTTCGGCGACGGTGAGGGCTGTTTCGAGGGGGGTGCGGAGGTGGGCGTGTCCGGCTGAGGCGAGGGCGAGATCGACGAATGTCTGGGCTTCGGTGGGGTCGACGTTGAGGCGGTTGAGGACGCGTGTGGTGACTTCGAGGGCGGATTCGAGTTCTTCGTAGACGACGCGGTCAGCGCCGAGGCGGAGGAGGGTTTCGCGTTCAGTGATATAGCGCGAGCGGGCGATGATGTGGATCTGGGGTGCGAGTTCTCTGGCGGTGGCAACGGCACGACGGAGCGCGTCCGGGTCATTGATGAGGAGTACGAGGACGCGCGCGTGCTGGATGGCGGCGTGTTCGAGGGCTTCATCGGAGGTGACGTCAGCGTAGTAGACGGGTGCGTCGTGTTCGCGGGCTTCGCGGACGCGTTCGGCGTTGACATCGAGGATGATGTGCGGCGCGTGGGCCTGGCGGAGGGCGTGTCCGAGGAGGCGTCCAGCGACGCCGTAGCCGGCGAGGATGACGTGTTCGCGGAGCTGCTGTGCCTCGGGTGCTTCGTCGATTGTTCGGGTGCGCATGAGGCGCTCGAGGGGGCGGAGCGCGGCTTCGCCGGCGCGGAGGCGGGGTGCGAGTCCGATGGCGATAAGTGAGACGACCATGGAGATGATGCCGGCGGAGACGATGAGGCGGGTTTCTTCGGAGGTGACGAGGGATTCGTGTTCGGCGAGGACGAGGAGGATGAAGCCGAATTCGCCGAACTGGGCGAGGGAGACGGAGGCGAGCCAGGCGGCACGCGGTGGATAGCGCATGAGAGCGGCGGCGATGGCGGCGATGACGGTTTTGCCGATGAGCAGGGTGGCGACGATGGCGATGACGGTGAGTGGCTGGTCAAGGATGACGCGGGGATCGAAGAGCATGCCGAGGGAGACGAAGAAGACGGAGAGGAAGACATCACGGAGAGGGAGGGCGGTGGTGACGGCGCGTTCGGCGTAGCCGGCATCCGCAAGGACCATGCCGGCGAGGAGTGCACCGAGGGCGAGTGAGAGTCCGAGTTCAGACATGGCCCATGCGGTGCCGAGGCCGATGGAGAGGATCGCGAGGAGGAAGACTTCGCGGTTCTGGGCGGCATCGATCAATCGGAAGAGGCGTGGGATGAGGAGGCGGGCTCCGACGACGGTGACGGCGATGGCGATGATGGCTTTAAGGAGGGCTTCGCCACCGTTGCGGAGAGCGGCTTCGCCGCTGTCGCCGGCGAGGACGGGGATGAGGAGGATGAGGGGAACGACGAGCAGGTCCTGGAAGATGAGGACGCCGACGGTGAAGCGTCCGTGGGGAGCATCGATTTCACCTCGGGCGGTGAGGGAGCGGAGGACGACGGCGGTGGAGGAGAGGGCGAGGACGAAGCCGAAGAGGATGGAGCGTTGCGTGGTTTCGCCGAGGAAGAGGAGAGCGACGGCGATGGCGACGGTGGTGAGTCCGACCTAGGTGGCGCCGCCGATAGCGACGGTGCGCCAGATGTAGCGGAGGCGTTCGAGCGAGAATTCGAGGCCGATGCCGAAGAGGAGCAGGATGACGCCGATATCGGCGATGTGTCGGATCTCATCGGCGTCGGTGATGAGGCCGGCGGCTTCGGGGCCGAAGATGGCGCCGGCGACGAGGAAGCCGGCGACGACGGGGAGGTTGAGCCGGCTGAGAGCGACGGCGGTGATGACGGCGAGCCAGCCGACGATGGCGAGGTCACGGACGAGTGCGGTGTCTTCCATGGCGACCTCGGACGGAAGCTGACGGCGTTGAGCGGTGGTGACGACATCAGTGCGAGCGGGGTTGGTGGTGCGATGGTAGCCGACGCGGGGAGCGTGGAAGCAGATGGTGAGCGGGCGGTCAGGCAGAACCGTCAGACAGAGCCATCAGGCGGGGGAGGTCTAGCCGCTACGCCGGGTGTTGGTGCCTTTGGTCTGGCCGGTGCCGCCCTGGACACCGCGCCCGCGCATCCCTTGTCCGGGAACGCCGCGACCCTGTGGCTGCGCGCTGGTAGAGGGGTTGCGGCCCTTCTTTCGCTTGGCCTCGAGGCGCCTCTCGGCGCGGTTCATTGGCGCGGCGTCCTCGGTCGATTCGCCGTCATCGGCGGAGTCGTCGGGCGGCGGTGACGCTGCTTCGCTGGCATCGTCGGCTGCGGCGGCTTTGGGAGGGGTGGTTTTGTCGGTTTTTCGTGCCATGAGTGAAGTCCTTGCGGTGATGAAAGCCTATCAATCCTAGCATTCGGAGTGATCTTTCCCGGCGAAACGGCCTCGCAAGGGCTGGCAGCGGGGAAACGAGTGGCTGGCGGAGGCAGAGTTGGTCCGCGGGGTTCGCGCTGGAATTCGCAGGGGGTTCGCACTGTCGCGTCGGGATTCTGCTACACGTATGCGTAATCGAGTGTGATTCGGGCCAGTGCGGCGAGCTTTAGGGGGTTGAGGCGATGACGTTGAAGACGCGAGCGGCGATCAAGGCTGTGTTTGGGGAGCCGTTGCTGGTTGAGGAGATTGAGCTGGAGGATCCGGGCGATGAGGAGGTGCTGGTGAAGCTGTTCGCGACTGGCATCTGCCACTCGCAACTTCACCAGATCCACAACCCGGACGGGCCGGTGCCGACGTTGTTGGGGCACGAGGGCACGGGGATTGTGCTGAAGGCAGGGTCCAAGGTCTCGCACGTGAAGGAGGGCGAGCGGGTGATGATCCAGTTCGTGCCTCGGGATTTGCCGGATGGGATGACGACGGCGAATCGGACGAAGTACCGCTGGCAGGGCGAGGAGTACGAGGCGGGCGTGTACACGTGGGCGGAGCACGCGCTGCTGAATGAGCAGATGGTGGTGCCGCTTCCGAACGATGTGCCGACGGACATTACGGCGATCATCGGCTGTGCGGTGATCACGGGGGCGGGCGCGGCGCTGTACACGGCGGGCGTGAAGCCGGGCGATGCTGTTGCGGTGTTCGGCGTTGGCGGCGTGGGCTCGAACGTGCTGGCGGGGGCGAAGATTGCGGGGGCGGACCCGATCATCGCGGTGGACCTGAACGAGGGGAAACTGGGGTACGCGAAGGAGCTGGGTGCGACGCACACGGTGAATGGCGCGGACGTGAACGCGCCGGATGCGATCAAGGAGCTGACCGGCGGCGGCGTGGACTACGCGTTCGACGCGATCGGCGTGCAGGCGGCGTTCTTGCAGAGCGTGGAGAGCGTGAAGGCTGGTGTGCTGGGCGTGCATCGCGGCGGCACGGCGGTGATCGTGGGGATTGGGCAGGGCGACTTGCCGTTGCCTCGGCTGTTCCCGATCGGGGAGCGGACGATCATGGGCTCGATGGGTGGCTCGGCGCGACCGGGCGAGGTGATGCCGAACTACATCGAGTGGTACAAGGAGGGCAAGCTGCCGCTGGAGAAGTTGGTGTCGAAGAAGTACGAGAATCTCGACGAGATCAACGAGGGTGTGCGGGCGTTGGAGCAGGGCGAGATCGAGGGTCGCTCGATCATCGTGTACGACGCACCGTAGTACGGGACGATGACGGAGGATCAATCGCTCGTTGGAGCGTGGCGGCTGGTGTCGTACGAGGCCCAGTCGCCTGAGGGCGTTGAGGTTTTCCCGTTTGGCGTTGGTGCGACGGGGATGATCATCTGGGACGCAGACGGCTCGTTCAGTGCGCAGATCAGTCCGGGCAGCAGCTCGGGGGATCGCGAGCCGAGTTACATCGCGTACTTCGGCCGGTGGGAGCTGGACGAGGGTGGCCGCGCGGTGCTGCATCACGTGGCGGGTTCGGTCACCGCGGCGCTGCGGGATACGACCCAGCGGCGAGAGCTTGCGTTCGACAGCGACGGGAAGCGAGTGACGCTGACTCCGCCCGCGAGGGATGGGGCTGTGGCGATGTCGCTGGTGTGGGAGCGTGAGCGGTAGTCGGACGCGGGTTCGTCGTGGATCGGATGGCGGAGGAGCTGCGGAGCTGGCGCCGCGCAACGTTCACGAGAGATTAGGACGAGCCGAAGGCTGCGCTCGTTTCCCAGAGCGACCGATGCAGGAGGCGGTGCACTAGAGCGGCGGGCGGTCGGCGAGGATGGCGTCACGCTCGAGGGCCTCGAGGTGCTCCTCGGAGTAATCGAGCCAGTCGGTGAGGACGGCGCGGTTGTGCTGGCCGAGCAGCGGGGCGGCGGTGCGGTAGGTGATGGGGGTGTCGCTGAGACGGATGGGGTTGCCGGGGTAGCTGCGGAGGCCGACCGCGGGGTGGTCGAGGACGGCCCAGAAGTTGCGGGCGGCGAGCTGGGGGCTCTCGACGATGTCGCGGGCGTCGGCGACGAGCATGGCGATGACGCCGGCCTGCTGGAGGGTGTGCATGAGGGTGCTGGGGTCGCTGCTGCGGGTCCAGGTGGCGATGCGGGCGTCGAGTTCGTCGTTGCGGGCGGTGCGTTCTTCGAGGGTGAGTGCGGCGAGGTCGTCGAGGGCAGCGATGCGGGCGAGGGCGGTCCACTGCTGGTCGGTTTCGATGCTGATGGCGAGCCAGCGGTCGGCGCCGGCACAGGGGTAGCAGCCTTGCGGGGCACGGAGGGGGTCTCGATTACCGCGGGGAGCGGTGTCGGAGCCGCGGACCTGGGCGGCGAGGAGTGATTCGCCGACGAAGCAGCCCATGGCCTCGATCATGGCGACCTCGATGGCGCGGCCGGCGCGGTCCGGGTCGGCTTCGCGATCGGCGAGGGCGGTGAGGATGGCGGCGGCGGCGTGCATGCCGGCGACGGGGTCTGGCCAGGCGATGCCGGAGCGGTAGGGGCCGGAGCCGGGGTAGCCCATGGAGGCAGAGAGGCCTGAGCCGGCCTCGATGAGGGGGCCGAGGGCGGTGCGGTCGCGGTCTGGGCCGGTGGCGCCGTAGCCGGGCATGGCGGCATAGACGATGTTGGGATTGATCTTGCGGAGGCCCTCGAAGTCGAAGCCGAATTGGGGCATGACGCGGGGGCTGTAGTTCTCTATGACGACATCGGCCTGGCGGGCGAGGTCCGCGAAGACCTGGCGGCCGGCGGGGTTGGAGAGATCGAGCGAGACGCTGCGGCGGTTGCGGGCGAGCTTGTTGAAGCCGCCGAAGCGGTTCCAGGGCTGCTGACCGACTGCTTCTTCGGGGTAGAGGTGGGTGAGGGGGCCGGCTGCGGCGGAGACTTCGGCGGGCCCACGGCTGAAGGGGGCTTCGATCAGGACGACATCAGCACC
>JABIST010000001.1 GCA_018700215.1 Dehalococcoidia bacterium
CGAGCAGTTCCTGGAGGCGCGGCGACAGGAAATCCTCGAGGCAGCTCGCTCCGTCTTCGTCGCTAAAGGCTGCGACGCCGCCTCCATGCAGGACATCGCGAAGGCTGCCGGGGTCAGCGCCGGCAATATCTATCGCTACTTCCCCAACAAGGACGCGCTGATCGTCGCCGTCTGCGATCGTTGCGAGGCCGATCACCGCGAGTCGTTCGATCAGGTCGCGGGTGAGGCCAGCTCCCCACTGCAGGCCCTCATCGCGATGGGTGACCACGCCTTCGAGACGTTCACACACGACCACATTCGCGACGAAATCATGCTCACTCTGGAATCAGCGCTGGTTGCAGCGCGTCACGAACAGTTCGGTCCCATGGTGCGAGAACAGACCGCGCTCGTGCGTGATCGACTGACTGACCTCGTCTCCGCCGCCCAGGCGAACGGCGAACTCGACCCCGCCATCGAGCCGCGTGTGCTGGCCACCCTCCTGCTCTCAGTGGTGTCCGGCACCCAACTCACCTACCTGCAGGTCGGCGGCGATGTGAAGACAGACGCCGTCTGGGAACTACTGCAGCGCATGGTCTATGCCCTGGCCCCCGCCGCCGAGTAGTACACCCACTTCCGATTCCCCGGCTCCGGAGCGATGATGCTTCTGAGGTGGTGCGCATCCAATGACCCTGACAATCGTCGATGCAATGAACGTGATCGGCTCGCGCCCGCAGACGCGCTGGTGGCGAAATCGAGACCAGGCGATGCGCAACTTCATCGAAGACCTCACTGAGTGGGGCACTGCTCAACTTGAGGCAGGCGACGATGTGCTTATCGTCTTCGATGGAGATCCCGTGAGCGGCCTCGATGACGCGCCGCTGCCGCTGATCTTCGCGGAGCGCCCCGGCCCCGACGGTGCCGATGACTTGATCGTCGAAATCGTCGAGGATGACGAGGACCCAGAAACGATCGTGGTGATCACCTCGGATGCCGGGCTACGCGGCCGGCTGGCGAACCTCGGTGCGCGCGTCGACGGCGTCTCCACGCTGCTGCGCCAGATCCCGCGCTAGCGGACACCCACCTCGAACGGTCAGCACGTTCACGTGCCGGGACGCCAACTGGCCGCACACCCGACCCCTGTTGCCGGATATGATGCCCCCTCCAGTGGAGGAGACCAGATGACCACCCCAGCCCAGTTCGAAATCCAGGGCACGACCGACCAACGCTTCGAGGGCGTACGCGAGGCCTTCGCCGCCAACTTCGCCGAGCACCGCGAGGTCGGCGCCTCCCTCGCAGTCTTCGTCGATGGCCAACCCGTCGTCGACCTCTGGGGCGGCCGGATGCACCCCGATGCCGATACGCCCTGGGAGCAGGACACGCTCGTCAACTGCTGGTCGATGACCAAAGGCATGGTCGCTACCTGCGCCCACATCCTCGCCGACCGAGGGCTGCTCGAGTACGACGCGCCCGTCGCCCAGTACTGGCCTGAGTTCGGGAAGCTCGGCAAGGAATCGATTCCCGTCCGCTGGCTGCTCTCGCACCAGGCCGGCCTCGTCGCCGTCGACCCGCCGCTCCAGCCCCGCGCCCACGAGGACTGGCAGACGATGATCCACGCGCTCGAGGAGACCACCCCGCAGTGGGAGCCCGGCACCAGTAACGGCTACCACATGGTCACCTTCGGCTGGCTCGTCGGCGAAGTCATTCACCGCATCACCGGCAAGATGCCCGGTGCCTTCTTCCGCGACGAAGTCGCTGGCCCGCTCGGTGCCGACTTCTTCATCGGCACCCCGGCCTCCGAGGATCACCGCATCGCCACCATCCTCCAGCCGATGCCCAACGAAATTTTCATGCGCAGCCCCGCCCCGGACGCTCCAGTGAATCCGCTACTCGAGCGATCCTTGATGCACGACAGCCAGCTCGTCGCTGCCCCCAACAGCCGAGGCTGGCGCGGCGCGGAGATCCCCGGCGGCAACGGCCACGGCAACGCCCGCAGCGTCGCGAAGGTCTATAGCGCTCTCGCGCAGGGTGGCTCCGCGGACGGCGTTCGTCTGATGAGCCCAGAGCGCATCGACATCGCTCGCGAGGTCCAGGTCGACTCTCCCGATGAGGTGCTCACCATGCGCACCCGCCGCTCGCTCGGCTACATGCACCCGGTTCCCGGCACCGGCGACCGACGTGGTCCGCAGTCCTTCGGGCACGGCGGCGCCGGCGGCTCGGTCGGGTTCGCCGACCCCGAGCACCGCATCGGCTTCGGCTACGCGATGTCCCAGATGTGGGCGGGCGACTTCGGCACCGCTGATCCGCGCTCGCAACTGCTTGCCGCTGCCGTCTACGAAGCGCTCAGCATCGAGACCGGCAACGACTAACTCCCCCGGGGCCAGCTCCTAGTAACGGTCCATGCGGTACACCCGCTGGGCCGTGTCATGGAACATCGCGGCCCGTTCGTCGAATGAGAAGCCGGCGCTCAGCTTCTTGAACTGGTTCCAGAGCACCGTGTAGCTGCACGACGCGCGGTCCACCGGGAAGTTGCTCTCGAACATGCAGCGCTCCGGACCGAACACCTCGATCGTGTGCTCGTACCAGCGACGGTTCACCTCGAGCAGTTCGTCCGAAGTTGGTGGCCGCGCCCGGTCCTCCCACCCGAAGCCATTCACCGGCATCTGGATGCCGCCCACCTTCGCCACCACATTCGGACAGTCCGCCAGCTTCGTCACCGTCCGACGCCACTCGTTGAACACATCGTTGTGACGACCGGCATAGGGCCCCAGGCCCAGCGGCCCACCCAGGTGATTGAAGACAATCGTCGTCTCCGGAAACGCCTGCGCCAGGTCGGTCAGCTCCGCGATCTGTGGGTGGTAGACCCAGCCCTCAAACGTCATGTCGTAGTCGGCCAACCGCGCATACCCCTCGCGAAACTTCGAGTCGAGCAGCAGGTGTGGCGGCTCAGCCGAGGGGCGTTGCAGCGCCGCCGGATCCGCCCACGCCGCGCGATGGCGGATGCCTCGGAATCGGGCGCTCGCGGCCTGATGCGCCTCAAGTACCGGCGCCACCGCATCGCCCAGCCTCAGGTCCGCGCTGCCAACAATCGCCGCGGCCGCGCGCAACTCGCCGTGCTTCCCGGTCGCGCTCTCGTTTGCAATCGCCTCCACGAAGTCCGTCTCGCCAACAACCCGCAGCTCCTCCGGCCCATCCTCGCGATACGCGGAGGAACACTCGATGAAGACCGTCTGGCGAATGTTGTGCCCGGCCGTGTCGGCGACCAGCTCATCCAGCACATAGCGCCAGCTCGGACGCTCCCAGAAGTGGTGATGCGGATCGATGATCGGCAGCTCGGGTTCAAGCGGAGTCTCCTCGGTCAGGGCCAGCCAGTCATCCGAAACCATCGTGCGCCTCTCGCTGCGGCCAAATCATAACGCGTGGCCGCAATGCGGTCGGAGCTAAGCGATCGCACCGGCCTCTCGCAGCGCCGCAATCTCATCGGTGCCGTACCCCGCCTCGCCCAGGATCGCATCCGTGTCCCGCCCCAGCACTGGCGATGGCCCCTGCGCCGCCAGCGGCGACTCGCTCATCTTCAGCACCGGTCCCACCTGTCGCTGCGGCCCGCTCAGCTCGTGCTCCAGGTTCACCACGCCGCCGTTTGCGTTGACCTGCTCGTCGTCAATCATGTCCTCGGGGAACTTCAGCGAACCGTTTGGCACACCGGCCCCCGTCAAGATCTCACTCCACTCCGCAGTGGTCTTCGAGCGCACATGCTCCTCAATGCCCGCCACCTGCTGCAGCGCGTTCGCCGCCCAGGCTTCGTCCAGCGGATTGAACTCCGGGTCCGCCATTCCCATGAAATCGGTGTCCAGCGCGCCGCGCACCTTCGCCCACAACGTCGGCGAGAGCGCACCAATCGCAATCGCCCCATCCTTCGTGCTGTACGCGCGGTAATAAATGTTCCCCGCACCCAGCGTCGCCATCGGATTGTGCGCCGCCAGCAGCTCCGGGTAGCTCGCACCTTCATCCTGCAGCTGGTGAACGCGCGCCATCTTCGCGTACTTCATCTCGTCCGCCGCCGGCAAATCCATCACCCCGCTGCCCTGGAACGCGATCGCCGTCTGCAGCAACGTGCTCTCAATCATCTGCCCCTTGCCCGTCCGCTCCCGATGGTAGAGCGCGGCACAGACGCCCCACGCGATCGCCAGTCCTGTGCCGTAGTCCGCAATAGCGGTGGAACGGATGATCTCCGGCGTACCCGTCTCCGGCTTCGCCTTGCCCTCGCCCACCATCAGGCCAGAAATCGCCTGCGCAATGATGTCGTACCCCGGACTGTTCGCCAGCGGACCTTGCCGCCCGAATGCCGTGTTGTCCACGTAGATAATGTCTTCGCGAATTGCCCGCAGCGTCTCGTAGTCGATCCCCAGCTTCACCGGCACATCAGGTCGGTAGTTGATCACCACCACATCGATGCTCGGAATCAGCTTGTGCACAATCGCCTGAGCTTCCGGGTTCTGCAGCGCCAGCACCAGCGAACGCTTCCCCCGGTTCAGCGACTGAAACACCTTCGATTCGCCCGGCATGAACTGCGAGAACAGCCGCCACGGCTCCCCCTCCGGTGGCTCAACCTTGATCACCTCGGCGCCCATGTCCGCCAGATTCTGGCAGCCAAACGGTCCCGCGATGATCTGCGTGAATTCGAGGACTCGAATGCCGTCGAGCGGTCCGGATGCCATGGCCTACCCCCTACATGCTGTCTGTATGTCGCCGGCGCGATGATAGCGAACAGGCGAGGCCAACGAAGTCCATCAACACAAAGGTGTTGAAGACGGCTCTATTGACGAATATCGTTATATAGCGATAGAGTAATGCTCATGAGTGACACAACAGCTGACCACCTCCTCATCTCGGACGCGCTGCTGGAACGAGTCGCGCAACGCTTCCGGGTGATGGGCGATGCCAGCCGGCTCGCAATCCTCCGGCTGCTCTCCGCTCGTGGCGAGCTGAGCGTGGGCGAGATCGTCAGCGAACTCGACATGAGCCAGGCGAACGCCAGCAAACACCTGCGCCTGCTGCTCGACGCCGGCGTGGTATCGCGACGTGCCCAGGGCACCAGCGGCTTCTACAACGTCGTCGACTCAACCATCGAGCGTCTCTGCTCAATCGTCTGTGACCGCATCGAAGAGCAGGTCGAACTCGAACATCGGGCGCTGACCCAGACCTAGCCCCACCAGAAACAAATCTGATCCACCGATCTCAGCGGAGCGATTCGCTGGTTCGGGTTCCATCGAAAACATCGACAACGAGGAGTGCACAGTGCCCCAACCCATCCAGATCACCGAACTGCCCGTCCAAGACGCACACAACCTGGCGTCCACTGGTGCCGGCACCCTGATCGACATCCGCGAGCCGTTCGAGTGGGAGTCCGGCTCCGCCGCCGGCGCGCAGCGCATCCAGATGTCCACGCTGCCAGCGCGCTACTTCGAGCTCCCGAAGGATCAGCCGGTGCTGCTGATCTGCGCCAGCGGCAACCGCAGCCGGATGGCAACGCAGTTCCTCTCCGAACTCGGCTACGACGCCCGCTCGGTCAGCGGCGGAACCGCCGCCTGGGCCGCAGCACAGCTTCCAATGGACGCGTAACGAGAGCCAGGGGTACCCAGATGGAAATCGTTCAGTTCGTCGCAGAGTCACTCGGCGATGCCTCCTACATGGTCTTCAGCGACGGCCAGGCCGCCGTCATCGACCCGCAGCGCGATGTGCGCCCCTACGTCGCCGCAGCCGCCCAGCGGCACGCGCACATCTCCCGAGTCTTTGAGACCCACGTCCACAACGACTACGTCTCCGGCGGCGCCGAACTCAAGGCACTCGGCGCCCAGATCGTCGCCCCCGTCGACTCCGGCCTCGCGTTCCCCCACCAGCCGATCAGCGACGGTGACGAGATCGCGATCGGCTCCGCGATCATCCGAGCCGTCGCCGCCCCCGGTCACACCCACCACCACACCGCCTATCTTGCCATCGACGAATCCGGCGAGACCCTCGGCGCCTTGACCGGCGGCTCAATCATCATCGGCGGTGCCGGCCGCTCAGACCTCCTCGGCCCCGACCACACCGAAGAACTCACCCGCTCCCAGTGGGACAGCGCCCAGCGCATCGCCTCGCTCATGCCCGACGAAGCCGAGCTGCTCCCGACTCACGGCGCCGGCTCCTTCTGCTCCACGCAGCAATGCGGCGGCGAACGTCGGGCCCCACTCAACATCGAACGCGCCACGAACGTCGTGCTTGCCAGCCCGGACTTCGCAACCTTCCGCGAACTCCACCTCGCCAACCCCGCGCCCGTCCCTGGCTACTACCAGCACATGGCGCCCATCAACCGCGCCGGCCCGCAGGTCTATGGCGAGCCGCCTCGCCCACCGATCTTCACCACCGCCGCCTTCGATGTGGCCATCGATCAAGGCGCCTACCCACTC
>JABIST010000256.1 GCA_018700215.1 Dehalococcoidia bacterium
AACGACAGCTCCACCGTCGGAGAATTCGTCGACCAGCTCACTGCGACCACCACGCCCGCCGATGGCACGGCCCCCCCGGACATCCTGGCCGCCTAGCCAGCGCTCCCCCAGCAATCCAGCCGCTCGAGGCGAAGAGGGCTCCGTACGGAGCCCTCTTCGCTATCCGTCACCTGACTTCACCCTCGATAATCTGTAGTGTGGAAGTCTGACCGAGCGGTGAATCAAGCACTGTCGGCTCGCTGAGAGCGAGGACCTCATCCGTATCTCAACTATCGCCTCCCCCCTCATGACCGTCGCAGCCACCGGCCTCGCGGTCGGAGGCTGGTTCTACCAGCCACGCTGGCTCATCAACTCGCTACGCCGTGCGCTCCCCTCCGTCCTCTTCCACGTCCCCACCCAGGAGCCCGTTTTCGCCCTCACCTTCGATGATGGCCCTAGCCCCGAACACACCATCCACATCCTCGATCTGCTCGCCGAAGCCGATGCTCACGCCACCTTCTTCGTCATGGCCGAACAGGTGCGCAAGTACCCTACACTCACCCGCCGCATCGTCGAACAGGGCCACGAACTCGCCAACCACCTCGTCACCAACCGCCCCGCCATCAGCATGTCTGCCACCGAGGCTCGCGAGGCCATGCGCGAAGCCACCGACGTGATCGCCGACATCTCCGGCGAGCAGCCACGCTTCGTCCGCCCACCAGCCGCCCTCTTCCGCCCCTCGTTCCTCCGCGCCGCAGAGCAAGCCGGTCAGCGCGTCGTCCTCGGCTCCGCTTATGCCTCAGACCCGCTGCACCCACCGCGCGGTTATGTCCGCTGGGCCATCCCCAGCATGATGCGCCCCGGCTCCATCGTCGTCCTCCACGACGGACGTCAGAACCGCCAGCTCACCGTTGATGTCCTCCCGGACATCCTCGCCGCCGGCAAACGCCTCGAGATCGAGCCCCGCACCCTCCGCGCCACCGTCGGCCTCGCGATGGGCTAGTCGCCCAACGGTCTAGTCGCCCGACCCAAACCCGTTCAGCGGTTCAGCACCTGCCGGCCACTCCGGCCGCGCCTGATAGAACCGCTCCTCGCCGTAGAACGCCTCCGCCAGGTCCTCCGGCACCTTCGACCACATCCCGTTCTCTCCGAACTGCGTCCGATGCATCGATGATGCCCGCCGCTTCTCCGCCACAAACGCCCGGGTGTCCACCACCACACTCACCGGCGGCTCCGGCCGCGCCATCATCTCCTCAAACCGCTTCCGCTGCTCATCGTCAATCGGCTCGTCCAGCAGCCCCCGCTTCTCCATCTCCAGCCGCATCTCCACGAACCGCCCCATCATCCGAGCGCCCCAGAACAGCCGCTCCGGCTGCCACGCCTCGCCCGACTCCGGGTACACCGATGCGTCCGCGCACCCCTCGAACGCTGCCACCGTGTGCCGGTGCGCCGCAATGTGGTCCGGGTGCCCGTATCCGCCGTCTGCCTGCCACGTGAACACCAGGTGTGGCTTCACATCCCGCATCACCGAAAGGATCGCCGGTACCGCCACCTCGGGCGTCTGCTGGTGGAAGCAGTCAGGCCGCTCGTTCTCCGGCGTCCCGTCCATCCCGCTATCGCGGAACGGCAGGAACCGCACATCCTGCAGCCCAAGCTGAGCCATCGATGCTCGCAGCTCCAACTCGCGCGTGTACCCCAGCGTCTCCGGCGTGCTCAGCAGCGGATCGCTGATCTCCCCCGCCTCCCCCCGTGTCGCGCACAGCAACGTCACCTCGTTGCCGGCCGCCAGGAACGCCGCCATCGTCCCCGTGATCTGCCCCTCGTCGTCCGGGTGCCCGTACACCGCCAGCACCCGTTTGCCCGTCACACCCACCACGTCGCTCATCGCCATCAACTCCACCTCTCGATCACCCGAAGATCATGAAGACTACCGCAGTCGCACCGCACGGGCCCCGCTCGGATGGGGGATCCCGCCCCGCGTGGCCCCTGTCTAGGGAGTCGTGCGTTGGATCCGAGCGAGTCGCGCGTTGGGTGGAGGACCAGAACATCATCTCGGGCTACCTTGCAAGTCGACGACTCACACGAGCGCCTAACGTCCATATAACAACGCGAATATAGGCCACTGATGTCCCGCGACTATCCCACCCCGGAACTCCTGACAGATCTCTACGAACTGAACATGCTGCACGCCTACTGGGCACACGGCATGACCGGCACCGCCGTCTTCGATCTCTACGTTCGCGCACTCCCGGACCAACGCAACTACCTGGTCGCCGCTGGCCTCGAGCAAGCCCTTGATTACCTCGAGACCCTCTCCTTTTCGCCCGCCTCGCTCCAGACCCTCGCCGACCTCCCCGCACCCGGCGATTTCCCGCCTGACTTCCTCGACTCCCTCGCCAACTTCCGATTCACCGGACACGTCGATGCCGTCGCCGAGGGCACCCCTGTCTTCGCGGGCGAACCCATCCTCCGCGTCGAAGCCCCGCTCCCCGAAGCCCAGTTCGTCGAAACCTACCTCCTCAACCAGATCCACCTCCAGACCACCCTCGCCTCCAAAGCCGCACGCGTCGTCGACGCCGCCGATGGCCGCTCCGTCGTCGACTTCGGTGCCCGTCGCGCGCACGGCATCGATGCCGCCAACAAGGCCGCCCGCGCTGGCTACCTCGCCGGCTTCACCGGCACCTCAAACGTCCTTGCCAGCCACCGTTATCGCATCCCACCTGCCGGCACCATGGCCCACAGCTACATCCAGGCCATCGGCGACGAACTCACCGCCTTCCGCAGCTTCGCCGCCACCTCCCCCGAAACCGTCCTCCTCGTCGACACCTACGACACAATCCAGGGCGTCCAGAACGTCATCGCCCTCGCCGCCGAACTCGGCGACAACTTCCGAGCTCGCGGCATCCGCATCGACTCCGGCGACCTCGTCGCCCTCTCCACCCAGGCCCGCGCCATGCTCGATCACGCCGGACTCACCGAGGTCTCCGTCATCGTCTCCGGTGGCCTCGACGAACACCAGATCGCCAGCCTCGTCGCCGCCGGCGCCCCCGTCGATGCCTTCGGCGTCGGCACAGACACCGTTACCTCCTCCGATGCCCCCACGCTCGATGCCGTCTACAAGCTCGCCAGCTACCAGGGCGACGGCCGCATCAAGCTCTCCGAAGACAAAGCCACCCTCCCGGATCGCAAGCAAGTCTGGCGCGTCTACGAAGGCGACACCGCTCACCATGACCTGATCGGCCTCGCCGACGAAATCGTCGATGGCCACCCCCTGCTCATGCCCGCCATGCGTGCCGGCCACCGCGCATCCCCCTCCCCACCGCTCGATAACCTCCGCACCACCTCTGCCGAACTCCGGCAGCGCCTCCCCGCCGCGCTCCGCTCCCTCCAGCCCACCACCTCCCCCTACCCCGTCCGCCTCACCCCAGCTCTCGAGGCCGCTCGGTCCGACGCTGCCCAACGCGCGGACGCCTACTCCACTTAGCGGCGCGCCAGCGCCTACCTTCCACGCAAAGAGAAGGGCCCCCATCGGGAGCCCTTCCTTCGTTGTCCCTCAGTCAGATGAGACCGCGCTAGTCGAACAACCCCTCCACCGAGAGGTAACGCTCACCCGTGTCATAGCAGAACGTCAGCACCCGGCTCCCCGCCGGAATCTCCGCCAGCTTCTTCGACACCGCCGCGAGCGAAGCGCCTGAAGAGATCCCCACAAAGATCCCCTCCTCCTTCGCCAACCGTCGAGCAAAGTCGAACGCCTCTTCTTCACTCACCGGAATCGACCCGTCCAGCGTGTCCGTGTGCAGGTTCTCCGGGATGAATCCCGCGCCGATACCCTGAATCTTGTGCGGTCCCGGATCTCCGCCGCCAATCACCGGCGACTTCTCCGGCTCCACCGCGAACGTCTGCAAACCAGACATCGTCTGCTTCAGCACCTCGCTCACGCCCGTCAGGTGACCGCCCGTGCCAACGCCGCTGATCAGGCAATCGATCCCCTCCGGGAAGTCCGCCAGAATCTCCTGCGCCGTCGTCTGCTGATGCACCTGCACGTTCGCCGGGTTGATGAACTGCTGAGGAATCCAGCCGCCTGGCGTCGCGTCCCGCAACTCCTCCGCACGTGCCAGCGCCCCGTTCATCCCCTTCTCCCGAGGTGTCAGCTCAAACTCCGCCCCGTACACCGCCATCAGTCGACGTCGCTCAATCGACATCGACTCTGGCATCACCAGGATCAGCCGGTAGCCCTTCACTGCCGCCGCAATCGCCAGCCCAATCCCCGTGTTCCCAGACGTCGGCTCGATGATCACGCTGTCCGAGTTCAGCAGCCCCTCGGCCTCCGCCGTCTCAATCATCGCCAGGCCGATCCGGTCCTTAATGCTCCCGCCCGGGTTCGCCCGCTCAAGCTTCAGCCACACCTCGTTGTTCGGGAACATCCGGCCCAACCGCACATGCGGCGTGTTCCCAATCGTCTCCAGGATTGAATCGACCCTCATCACAGCTCCTTTGAACGTCGCGAACACTCATCAGCGAGCGCCCGCCTCCGATGTTGGCAGTGGCCACCAAATCGACGGCCCCTGCGTAGAAAAAGCTTCCTGGTGAATAGCCTAGATATAGTACTCAAGCAGCGACTCGCCTGCTTCGCGCGACCGCTGCACCGCCCCCTCGTGCGTCACAATCGAACCCGGCG
>JABIST010000168.1 GCA_018700215.1 Dehalococcoidia bacterium
GCGGAGGCGCGGAACACGCATCGCGCGCTGCTGGCGGAGCTGGGCGTTCCGCCGGAGGACAGCCGTCAATCGCGACCACCGACGCAGTTCGAGATTGACGCGGCGATCGTGGACGGGGCGGACACGCGAGGTGTGGCCGGCAACCTGACGGAGTTCGACGGCAACCTGGGGCTGATCATCGGCGCCGGTGGTGGCTCGCTGACGCTGTTCGATGCGGTGCGGGCAGCCGGTGGCAGGCCGGCGAACTACTGCGAGATTGGTGGCAACCCGTCGGTCTCCAAGGCGGCGGCGCTGACGAAGCTGATCTGCGAGCAGCCGAAGGTCGACAAGATCGCGGTGATGATGAACGTCGTCTCCAACACTCGCGTCGACATCGTTGCGCGCGGGGTGATCAAGGGTTGCCTCGAAGCCGGGTTCGACCCAGCCGAGAAGATCGCGATCTTCCGGATTCCTGGATCGTGGGAGGACGAGGGATTCGCACTGCTCGACAAGTACGGGGTTGAGTACGTGGACCGCTCGGTATCAATGCACGAGGCCGCAGAACGCGCGGTCGAGAAGGTGGGGGGGTAGTTCGATGTCCATCCTCGTCGACGAGAACACGACATTCATCATCCAGGGGATCACCGGCCGCGAGGCGGTGACGATGGCGCGTGAGGTGCTGGACTACGGTTCCAAGCTGCTCGGTGGCGTGACGCCCGGTCGCAAGGGTCGCGATGTGCACGGCGTGCCGGTGGAAGACACCGTGCGAGCGTTCACCGAACGAGAGCGTGTGGACGCCTCGGTGGTTTCGGTGCCACCGGCGTTCGCGGCGGACGCGGTGAACGAGGCGATTGAGGCAGGCATCAAGCTGATCGTGATTGTGACGGAGCGGATCCCGCGTAAGCAGGTGGCCCAGTTCGTTGAGTATGCGCAGCAAGAGGGCGTGCGGATTATCGGGCCGAACTGCCTCGGTGTGATTTCGCCGGGCAAGTCGAAGGTCGGGGGCGTTGGTGGCGCGGTCGACTCTTGTCGGCGAGCGTTCGTCGCGGGCTCGATTGGTGTGATGTCGCGGTCCGGCGGAATGACCGTCGAGATTGCGAACTCGCTGTCGGAGGCTGGACTAGGCGTGAGCACGGCGGTCTCGATTGGTGGCGACGCAATCATCGGGAGCACGTACGCGGAGCTGATGCCGCTATTCGACGCGGACGAGCAGACCAAGGGCATCGCGATCTATAGCGAGCCGGGCGGTCGCGCCGAGTACGAGCTGGCGGACTACATGGCGGAGAGCGGTTCGACGCTGCCGGTTGTGGCGTTCATGGCCGGGCGATTCATGGATGAGATGCCGGGTATGCGCTTCGGACACGCCGGCACGATCGTCGAAGGAAAGGCCGACACGACCGCCGAGAAGATTGCCAACCTCGAGGCGATCGGAATCTCGGTGGCGGAACGAATCGAAGATATCCCGCGGCTGCTCGCCGAGCGGATTCAGGGTTAGGAGCCGCAGATGCCCGCGATGTTTATCCGCGTCGACATCAAGGACTCAGTCCAGGATGACCCGGCGCTCTGCAAGCAGCTCGTCGAGGTCTGCCCGGTCGACATTTTCAGCGTCGACGATGCGGGGCACGTCGGAACCGTCGAAGACAACCTCGATGAGTGCACGCTGTGCGACCTGTGCATCGACGCGGCGGGTCCGGATCAAGTCAACGTGGTGAAGCTGTACCGGCAGTAACGACTAGCCGACGGCGGGTCTGAGCCGGAAGACTGGGTGCCGGCTCGCTTCGGCCTCGAAAGCCGAGTCCCCGTCTTCGGTGGTCGCGTCGAAGTACGGCGCAGTGATCTTGTTCTCGGCCAGGTACTGGCGCAGTACTGCGGCAGCGGTCGTGGCGTCTGTTTCCTCAATATTCCACTCGGTGCGCGTGCGCCCTCGGCGTAGCTCTACGCGACCGGCGGCGCGGGCGTTGAGCACCCAGGGGCGCGTGCCGTAAGGGGAGACGAGCCAGCCCTCGCCGTGGCGCTCAACGAGGGCCACCGGGGCGGTACGGGGCTGGCCGGTCTTGCGACCGATGGTGGTGAGCAGGTGAGCGTTGCTGGGTCCAATGCCGAGGCGGACCAGTAGGCCGAATGCTCGATTGACGAAGCGCCGCGACGTACTCAGATCGTAGGTGGCCATTGCCTGTCCCTCTCCTTCAAACCATCACTGCTGGCATCAGAGACTGTTCGCGAACGTGAGCCTTTATCTTGCTGGTGATTCGAGCCGATGGTAACGTCAGGCGAACCAACCCGCGGAAGGGCAATACCCCGTGGCATATAGCATCATTGAGACCTGCATCGGCTGTACCGCGTGCACGAAGAAGTGCCCGGTTGAGGCGATCACGGGTTTGCGCAACGAACTCCACGTGATCGATGCCGAGTTGTGCATCGATTGCGGCGCCTGCGGTGCGGTCTGTCCGCCCGAGGCAATCCTCGATGAAGTTGGCGATCTCGCTCGGACGTTCCCACGTCGCGAGCTGCCGCTGTCCAAGATTACCGAGGAGAACTGCATCGGCTCAGGCTGTGAGCTGTGCATCAACATCTGTCCGTTCGAGGCGCTATCGCTGCAGGATGCGCCGAACCATCACGACTTCTACGGCGTAGCCACCGTGGACGATAAGAAGTGCGTGGGCTGCCGCCTCTGCGAGGAGGCCTGTGGCTGGAACGCGATCTACATCGACCCGCCGCGTGAGCTGCTGAAGAAGGACATCTATCCGCTGGAAATCCTGACACCCAAGAAGGGCAAGGGGCTCCAGAAGGCACGCGCAGGCGCATAGTCCGACTGGCACGCCTGCTTCATTGGCCCCGCCTCGGCGGGGCCCTTTGGTTTGATCTCCGATTTCATCTCCCCGATGAGAGCGAAACCGTCCGATGGACCAGATTGAACTGCGCTGGCGACGGCTGCGTCCGAATGCGCTGCTACCTGAGCAACAGACCGCCCTCGCTAGCGGCTACGACCTTCACGCCTGCCTTGATGAGCCGCTGGTCCTGGGGACAATGCCGACGCGAGTGCCGACAGGGGTCGCGATCGCGTCGCCCGCAGGGATTGATGTGCAGGTGCGGCCGCGATCGGGGCTGTTCGCGCGCGGCGTGATCGGAACGGTGGGGACGCTGGATGCGGACTACCGTGGAGAGCTGTTCGTCACGCTCTACTGCTTGCCGGACCTCGGAAGCTTCGAAATCACCGACGGGGACCGGATTGGGCAGATTGTGGTGGCGCGGCTCGTGGATGCGAGCTGGCTTGAGGTGGAGGAGCTAGACGAGACGGTGCGAGGCGCGGGCGGGCACGGTTCGACGGGATTGCGCTAATTTCTTGGGCGATCGAATTACTTCACGTTCTAGTCACAACTGTTGCTTCATCAACTAGTTATTAAACAAAACGTGGCGATGATTTCCTCATGGCTACTGTTACTTCGCGTGCCGCTAGATTCGAAATGGACTCGGAAGAGCTTGCTGTACTCGTGCTTGAGACCGCACAGAGCCCACTGGTGCTCTGGGACGACGCGCGTGCACCGCTGGTCTTCAACGCGGCAACACCGATCGTGTTCGGATACAGCGCCGAAGAGTTCAATTCGCTGCATCTGCTGGACCTGGTACACCCAGACGAGCGTGCCGAGGCCCAGCGACAGGCAAACGAACGCAACGCGGGTGACTTTAGCGAGCAGCGGTTCCGACGTCGGATGATCGCCAAGGACGGGCGCGTCCTGCACATGGACTGCATGTCATCGGCGATTCCGCTGTCTGGTGGCCGGCTGGGCGTGATCATCGATTACCACGATGTCTCCGAGCAGGTTGAGGCGCAGAGCCGGATGCGGCAGCAGGAGGCGCTCTACCGCGGCATCTTCGAGCATGCGGAGATGCCGATCTTCACGACGGACGCAGAGAATCGGCTGGCGACC
>JABIST010000192.1 GCA_018700215.1 Dehalococcoidia bacterium
CCGACCACCACACCCACCCGCACACCCCTCGATGGCGCCCCACCCCCCGATGCACCCCCGCGCCACCCCCAACCCCCGCTGGGCATTTTCCACTCGCCGAGTCCACTCCCCGGTTCCACAACCCCAAGCCGTCGGTCGTCGTGGGATCAGGGTCGCGTGGCAACGAGCTGCTGTCACAACGCTAGGTGATTGCAGCCGACTTCGAGGCCAAGAGATTTCGCGAGAGTCCCTGCCGTGTAACTGATGTTCAAGCAGTGAGTCCGATACTTCAATTAGTAGCGCGTCCTCTCCAAGATGAGAGCACCCAGAGTTCATCTTTTCGATTACAGCCGAACCTGAACGGAAAAATCGCGAAAGCTGGATCACTACCCGCCGGAATCGCATCTCGTCGGAATCGGGATGACGGTCATTCTCAATGGTTAGAGTAAGTGTCAGAGATACGAGTCAGAGGCAACCTGATGTTATTGCACTAAAACCAGCATGAAACGGATAGACTCACCGAATGTTTAAGCGCGTCGAACGCTTTGTCGGAACTCTGCGCGACCGATACCCGAATCTTCTCTGGGCCGGCGGGGGAACGATTGCCACTCTCGGGGCGATTCTCGGCGTCCTCGTAGCATTCTTCGGAGTCTTCGACTGGGTTGACGGAAATGGCAACGGAGCCAATGCCGGCGATCTGGCGCAGGCCTCCGCTACCGCAACCGCAGGAGATGCACCCGGCACGGTGGCAGTGACCGTCTCGCCTCCGGCCGTCGCCTCAGTCATGGTCAGCTCGCCGCGCAGTGAGATCCCGATCGGCGAGACGGCCGAACTCACCGCTACCTTGCGCGACGAAACAGGAGACGTTCTCATCGATTGAACGCTCACGTGGTCGACATCCAACGCGACCGTCTTGGCCGTGTCCCCTGCGGGAATCGTGACAGCACTATCGGCAGGCGAGGCTGAAATCAAGGCACTCGCTGGTGAGATCAGCGATGAAATCACGCTGACCGTGCCTCCCGCGACCGTGTTGGCCGCCACGGCTGTCCCCACCACGCCACCCGCGACAGCGGCACCGACAGCGGCACCGACAGCGGCACCGACAGCGGCACCGACCACGCCCACTCCAACCGCAACCCCGACACCAGTGGTGGTGGCGAGCGTCAACATCTCGCCAAGCGAGCCAGCACTGCTGGTCGGCAGCCAGGTAGCGCTCACAGCAACCTCGCGCGACGGCTCGGGCGGCATCGTGACCGGCACTCTCTTCAGTTGGTCGAGCTCGAATAACGCAATCGCCTCGGTCACCGCCGATGGCATCGTGATGGCGAACGCTGTCGGAACCACCAGGATCACGGCCAGCTCTTCAGGCGTATCGGGAACGTCCTTCGTCACGGTCAACGAACCGCCCGTAGCCTCCGTCCAACTCGTCGGACCAGCCGGGCTGCTCCCCATTGGCAGCGCTTTCCAGCTCACGGTCATACTGCGTGACGGTACCGGAAACATCTTGGCGGGTCGGTCGGTTGTTTGGTTGAGCACCAACCCCGGCATAGCGACGGTGTCTTCCGGTGGACTGGTGACAGCGCAGGCCGAAGGTCAGACAAGTATCGCTGTGACCTCAGAAGGCAAAACTGGAGAATTCAACGTCGAGGTCCCAGCGCCTCCCAGGTTCGCGTCGTCAGGGCTAGAAGTCAGCCCAGGTGCCGGCAGCGTCAACCAGCAGATCACGTTGAATGGCACCAACTTCACGGGACCCAACCTGCGCGTCAGCTTCGGTGGCATACCCGCTCCGTCGATTGACAGTGCAACGCCGACCGAGATCATCGTCCGCGTCCCGAGTGGCTTTTCGGGGTCGGTGTCGATCACCGTGAGCAACGACTACGGATCTACTACCGCAGACCAACTTTTCACGCTGTTCTAGGGAGTTACATCGTGGCATTCGACATCTATGGAGACCCGCTGATAGCTAAGCCATTGAATCTGGGCGCCTCGGCCACGAGTGCAGCCCAAGTCATCGGTCCCGGCCGGTGGGGCGTGCCGCCCGGCGAGACTGTCGCTCGTATGTTCATCCGCGTCGTCAAGCTCGACGCTGACACGGCTACCCCACCCTCACGCCCGCGCTTCACCCTCAAGACCGAGGCCGGCTCTCCGACGCAGATCCCATACAAGGACGAAGGCCTGACCGCTGAGATCTGGGCGACGATGAACACCAGCGATCCGCCAGCGGCGTACGCTTTCGCAGTCGCGGAGTCGACGACGCTACCCTTGTACCGAGTCGAGGTAATCAATAACTCTCCGGTACCGTCGGGCAACTGGGAAATCACGATCACGAATGCCGATTCGGTGGACTCCCACAGATTCACCTGGGTTGTCGCCGACAACGACGCTGACGCGAGTCAACCCTGGATCCACGTCGACCCAGCCCTCAACTTCGACGATTTGGGTAAGCATCTGACCGGGCAGGGTGTCGTGGTTCGCACGGTACTGGTGTCCAACTGGGGCACCAGCACCCTCACAATGACAGATCCGGCCGGACCAGTAGCGGGTCCCGTTTTCAATCTCGGCACGCTGCCTGGCCCAATCAACCCGGGCTACTCCTCGACTCGGGAAGTGGAGTTCGTTCCCCCGGGGGTCTCCGGTTCGTTCACGCTCCTCTGGGACGTTGGGTGTGACGATCCGGGTCCCGTGACCGGGAGTGCTGGTCACAACGATAGGGTCGAGATACGCGCCACAAGCGGTCAAGTTGAAGTGATGCTCCTGCTCGATGCGTCGGGCAGCATGGCCAGAAAGCCAGACGGCACCGGCGCCGCTGCTCCCGGGGAATCTCGCTGGGATCAACTGACGCTTGCCGCCGAGCAGTTCCTCGATCTGCTTGACTTCTTCGCAGGCGGACTCGGTCGCTTCGGTGTCGCGATGTTCCCTGACATCAGCTCTGACGCGGTAATCGCGCCATCGCCGAGCAGCAGCACATTCCCGCACGTGATTGGGGATGGTGACACCTCCGATGTCCCGATTGCCACGGCTGCGATCAGTGCTGCGAAGAGTGCCATTGGCGGCCAGACTCCGCAGTTTGGCGCGACGCCGATCGGGGATGGTATTGGCCTCGCAATGGGCCTGAACGCCGGATCGTTTGGGCTCTTCCAGGGGCCGGGACCAGCCGTTGACCACAACCGGCGCTGGCTCGTGCTGATGTCGGATGGCGCCCATAACAGCAGCCCGCCCGAGCCGCAGGACTTCTATCGGACGGACGAAGACGGTGCCGGGGCGGGCGCGGCCGGAGCGGACGAATCCTTCCAGGATAAGAAGATCAAGGTGTTCACCATTGGCTACGGCACACCGGGCCCGAGCGCCTGGGAAGTCGATCACGAATTGCTGAAACGCCTGACGCGTAAGTCTGGCGTACTGGAAGCCGACGGGTACCGCAGCGCCGACGCCTCCACGGTCGGCGACCTCATGAAAGCGTTTCGGAGCGCCCTGATCGAGGGTCTCTACCTCGATCCGACAGTCGACCCGCCGGGCGTTGTGACGTCTGCTACTCCTGAGGTACGCCGTACCGTGACCGTCTCCCCGTATGACAGCCATGTCGCATTCGTCGTCGACTGGGAGACGTTTGATAGCACCCGCGTCGACGTGCAGCTCGTCACTCCATTGTGCGAAGTCATCACGCCGGTCGCTGCGAATGCCGACCCGGAGTTCGGCTTCCACAGCGGGGAACAGTACGCGATCTTTACCTTCACGGATGTCTACCTGCATCCCGCCGTCGGGGATGATCGCGCTGGCCCTTGGACGCTCATCGTGACAGGTCAGGGCCTCGCTGCCGGGGCTACCGAGCACTTCACTTATGAAGTCCTAACGCGAAGCAGACTCCGATTGCGCGCGAAGTTCGGAAGCGCCAGGTACTTCGCTGGAGATCCGATCGATGTCGCCGTAAGTCTGACGCTCGACGGACGAGCCATTAGTGGCGCGGCGGTCTCGCTGCGTATCACACAACCGCTCGGCGTACGAGACAACTGGATCGCGGATGCCTCTGTATCCGAACAAGAGTTCAAAGCTGCTCAGGCCACCCTCGACCCCGAGGACACGACCCCAATCGGCATCAAGGCGCACGCAGCCGTACTGAAAGGGAGCTCCTTCTCCGGCGGGACGAGCGAGCAAAAGCTCGATATGGCCTACGACGCGGACGCGGGGATCTATCGCGCGGAGTTCACGGACACCTCGCGGCCCGGCGCCTACCAGGTCCTCATTACCGCCATCGGAGCGCTCGACGATGGAACGCCAATCCATCGACAGCAACAGCTCACCGTCCACCTTGGCGTGCGAGTTCAGCCGGAGTTCACCCTGATCGACACTGCCTACCACGCTGACGCTGGCGCGTTTCGGGCAGATGTCGCCGCGCGCCCAATGGACCGCTTTGGGAACGTCCTCTTGGTTGACTCCACGCGCATCACCACGGTCGCACTCAGCGTCGACGGCGATCCCCTCGCGCTTGAGAGCGGCCTCGACGGCTGGTACCGGACATCGATCCCGCTCCCGCCACGCGCGGCACCAACCATCGACTTGCAGCTCGACGGCGTGCCCTTGGGCAAGATCTTCCCCCTCGCTCCGCTCGACCGCCTGCGCTATGTCGACCGGCTGGTCGACTTCACCCCTGGACTCCAGCCAGATCCGAACGCGGATCTCACTGCGATCCTGGGCGACGTAACAGCTCCCGGTGGCTCTGACGCAGTCTTCCTGGGCGGGGTCGGAGCGATCACCGTCCGCCTTGCCCGTCACCTCATTCGGGCGTCGGGAGATCGCGACATCACGGTGTTCGTGGGCCAGCATCAGTCCAGGCGCCCGTACTCCGTCCAGGCGCGCACAGGCTGGTTGAGGCGCAAGTGGGTGGAACTTGGCAGATCGCCAGGCGTCACCCAGTCATTCAGCCTCGGAGATGCTGGGGTTCGAATCGCTCGCGCCATTCGAATCACAGACCAGAGCGGCCCGGTCAGCAAGCCGGACGAGCCTGCCGGGGTGAGTGTCGCCGGGGTCGGCCTCGATGTTGTCGAGACCGAGAGCTGGTGGGTTCGACTGCTCACGTGGATCTTCGGGTTGTTCGGCGGTTATTCGAGGGAGTGAAGAGGGTGAGTTGGCTGTCGGTCAGAAATCCGCACC
>JABIST010000300.1 GCA_018700215.1 Dehalococcoidia bacterium
CGGCGGGCACGGGGGAGGTTGTTGTAGTCGGGCGCCTGGTCGAGGGCCTGGGCGACGAGGTCGGTGAAGCGGAAGACGCCGTAGTCGTAGCCGCTGGCGCCGTTCTGACCGGCGGTCTTGTTGTCGGAGGGGAGGGGGAGGCCTTCTTCGTCTGGGTGGACGAAGAAGGCGATCTGGTCGTAGGTCTGGCTGGATCGGGCGTTGGTACGGAAGAGCTGCTCGGAGGCGGAGAGGTGCTGGCGATCGGGGTGGACGGAGAGCAGGGGGAAGTTGACGAGGGCGGCGTTGGCGCTGCCGAGTTCGCCCTGGTTGAGCCCGCGGAGGCGACCGATTTCGGCGCGCTTCTCGGCGGCAGTCTTGAATTCGAGGTTGAGATCCCCGAAGAGGATCATGTTGGTGTGGTACATGCGATCGACGACCTGGGCGCGGTAGATGAGCCACTGGACGAGCGCGTTGAATTCGCGCTTTCGCTCTGATTTGGCATTGCCGTAGAGGAGGTGGGCGTTGATGGCGAGGAAGGGGATATCCGAGCCCGCTCCGGCGTTGATGAGGCTGAAGGCGGCGCAGTGTGGCTGGCGGATGAAGGTGAGGAAGGCGGGGGTGGTGGAGCTGCTAATGCTGGGACGTGCCCCCTTGCCGGTCTGCTTCCAGGTGGCAAGGCGCTGATCGAGGTCGTCGAAGAACTGGTTCCAGAGTGCACGGTCCTGCTGGAGGGTCTCGAGTACCCAGGAACGGTCGTAGGTGATGTCCGAGGCGAGATCATCGAGGCGAACGCGGTCCGGGCGGTAGATGAAGGCGAGGCGCTCGGTGAGACCGCGTCGGGCGCCGGGGAACTTGCCGGTGGTGTCGGAGACGAGCAGTTCGTAGCCGCGCATACCTCGAACGAGTCGTTCGAGGCCGCTGAGGTCGTCCAGCACTTCCTGAACGGCGAGGAAGTCGAAGCGTTTGCAGATGTTGGTGAGGTAGTCCCAGTGCTTGGCGTCGTCGTCGTCGCTGCCGAGCTTGAGGGTGTTGAAGGTGCCGATGACGGCGGACCTGGGACGGCGCTTTGGGAGGCCGAAGTCATCAGGGTTGAGGGCTTCGATTTTTCGCCATTCGGCGGCGCTGAATCTGGAACGTGGCATCTGGCTATCCCCGGATTCGGAGTCTGGAGGGAGCGCCCCGGATCATAGCCCTAATACGAATGTTGCGAAGACCCCAAGCTGACGGTTTCGATAACCAGCGGTTGCGGCCGGTCGCCGCCCGCTAGTCGAGGCCGCGGGGGGTGGTGAGGGTCTGGGCAGCGCAGACGATGAATTCGAGGGGGGCGTCTGCCCCGGCGTGGATCTCGTGCTCGATGGCGGCGGGGAAAAAGAGGAAATCGCCGGGGCCGACGGGCTTGGTCCAGGGGCCGCAGCTCACCTCGCCAGTGCCGCTGAGGAAGTAGTAGACCTTCTCGACGTCGGGGTGGATGTGGCGCTCGTTGGCGCCGCCGGCGGGGATGCTGTTGCGGAGTACGAACTGGAAGCTGCTCTCGAAGGGGAAAGTCTCGGCGTCGAAGATGCGGCGGACTTTGAGGTCACCTCGGGAGGCGGATTCGTCGACGGAGGTTTCGGGGGTGATGACGAGGCGGTCAGTGTCTGGCATGCCGTATCTCCTTGATGCTCGCGAAGCTCGCGGGGCTCCTTAGTCGCTCAGGCGAGGGTACGCAGTCGCTGGTGGAAGGCGAGGACGGCGGTGGCGACGAGAACGAGGAGGGCGGCCATGCCGCCGAGGACGAGCTGGACGCCGATGACCGCGGCGAGGAGGCCGGCGAAGAAGGCGCCGAACTGGGCGAGGGCGCGCTGGAGCATGTAGGCGGACATGACGCGACCTCGGAATTCGTCCTGGACGTAGGTCTGGACGAGGACGTTTGAGAGGGACATGCGGAGCGCCTCGGAGAGGCCGATGACGACGGCGATGGGGGCGGCGATCCAGAAGCTCTTCGTAGTGGCGAAGGCGATGAGGGCGAGGCCCTGGATGGTGACGGCGAGGAGGAGCGTCTTTCCTCGATGGTTGGGGCCGAGGGTGGCGACGATCAGCGCACCGCAGAGCGCGCCGGCGCCGATGAAGCTGAGGAGCAGGCCGAGGCGGTCCGCGCCGTCCTCGAATACATCGGCGACGTAGCCGGGCAGCATGAAGATGTAGGGCATGGCGAGGATGGCGAAGAGGATGTTGAAGCTGAGGAGCGGGCGAAGGGTGTCGTCCCGATAGATGTAACGAATGCCCTCGACGATGTCGCGCCAGCCGCCCGACGCACGTCGTCTCGCCGTGTCGTCGGAGCTGCGGACGGGGATGAGGGTGGCGGAGGCGAAAAGGTAGGTACCGGCCATGAGGAAGTAGACCCAGTAGGCGCCGAGGATGTGGATGAGAAAGCCGCCGACAGCAGGGGCGAGGAGTCGGATGGAGTCGCGGGCGGCGGCGTTGACGGCGACGGCGCTGGTGAGGTTCGGGAGCCCGACGACGCCGGGGAGCATGGCCTGGCGGGCGGGCATCATGACGGAGTTGACGGTGCCCTGGAGGAAGGCGGCGATCAGGAGGTGCTCGAAGCGGAGCACGTCGGTGACGAGCATGAGGCCGACGATAGTGGCGTTGAGCGCGTTGATGAGCTGACCGGTCTGGACAATGCGCTTTCGTCGCTGGATACGGTCCGCGAGAACGCCGCCCCAGAGAGCGAAGAGCATGCCGGGGATGGAGTTGATGAGAAAGAGAGTCCCGAGCGCAGCAAACGACTCGGTCAACTCGAAGGTGAGAAAGCCGCGGACGAGCCCCTGCATGTTGAGCGACGCCATCTGGCCAGTGGTGGAGGCGAGGAACCATCGGAAGCTGGGGATGCGGAGCGGAGCAAGAAACCGCTCACGCGCCCC
>JABIST010000226.1 GCA_018700215.1 Dehalococcoidia bacterium
CAACGCTCCTCCTCCTCGCCTACCTCGCCGCGCTCGGCGCGATCGCGGTAATCGACTTCCGCACGCTCCGCGCGCCCAACGTCCTCGTGCTGCCAGCACTGGTGCTGGTGCTCCTCGGCGCGATCGTCCTCGCCGGCCCCGCACCTCGCGAGGCGGCCGTCGGGGCTGGGGTCGCCTTCGCGGTGCTGCTGCTCGTGGCGGTGGTCGAGCGGGGCGCAATGGGAATGGGCGACGTGAAGTACGGCGCGGTCTGTGGCGCAGTCGTGGGCGCCGGTGCGGTGCTGCCGATGCTCGCATTCACCTTCATCGGAAGTGCAGTCGTCGCGCTGCTGGTGCTCGCGTTCCGGCTGCGAGGGCGCAAGGACGTGGTGGCGTTCACTCCCTTCCTCTTCGCGGGCGTGGTCTTCGCCCTCGTGTGGGCCAATCCGTACATCGTGACGGCATAGGGAGGTCCGAGGTGGTTCGACTCGCTGGCCTGCTCATTCTCGTGCTCCTCTCGATCGGCGTGACGAGCGGACTCGATTTCGCTCCGCGCGCCCATGCCGATCACGGTGAGCTGACCGTGTCGATCGCTTCGGTCGATGACAGTGAGTACCCCACGGTGCGAGCGGTGATCAACGTGGATCACGGGGGCTCCCCGCTGCAGGATCTGCCCGCCGATCAGATCGTCGCCACCGAGAGCGGTGCAACCGCCGTCATCAGTTCGCTCGAGCCGGTAATCGACGCAGACCTCCCGATCGCCCTCGTGCTGGTGATCGACATCAGCGGCAGCGTCTCCGGTGAGCTGATCGCGGAAGTACAGGCCGCCGCGATCAAACTTGTCGAACAGCTCGGCCCCGCCGACAGCGCCGCGGTGATCTCCTTCGCTGACCAAGTCACCGTCGCTCAGGAGCTGACCACGGATCACAGTGCCGTGGTCGAAGCGATCGAAGGGCTGACCGCCTTTGGCAACACGGCACTCTTCGACGCCGTCGGCGCAGCATCGAAACTCGCAACGCTTGCCCTCGTTCCGCGCAGCGCCGTCGTCCTGCTGAGCGACGGTGCCGAATATGGAGGGTTCTCCGCCGCGACCCGTGAATCCTCGCTCACCGACATCGAGGGTGGCGCGCCCTTCTACGTGATCGGTGTCGGTCAGTGGGTGGATCTCGCGTACCTCGAAGAGGTCGCCGGCCGCTCCGGTGGCCGCTACTTCGCCGCCGGGACCGTGTCCGAGATCGAGGGCGTGTACGGAACGATCGAGGAGCTACTTCGCAGTCAGTACGTGGTGACGCTTGAGGTCGCCGAGGAAGCTGCAGCTACCGCGGGCGAACTCACCATCGTCGTGACCGTCGGCCAGCAGTCGGCGACCGCTTCGAAGAGCTACGTGTCTCGGCGGGCGATCGACCAGCTATCGGTCGCGACGCCCGCAGCGCAGCCTGCCCCAACCTCGGCGGTGGTGGAGTCTTCGGCAGTGACGCCCGTACAGGCCCCGGCGGAGGCGGCGGGCAACTCGTCACTACTGTTGCCGCTAATCGCACTCGCGGTGCTGTCGATCACGGCTATTGCCGCAGTGCTGATCAGGCGCCGACAGACGCAGACCAGGGTGAGTGTCGTACCGCCATCCGCGGTAGATCGACGACCGCTTCGCGCCGTCACCGTCGAGCGTGCGGCCGCCCAGTCCGGCTATCTCGTCCCGCTGACGGTCGCCGGCGTCGAGAGCGAAGTACCTCTCGGAGAAGGTCCGATCACGATCGGGACTGCCGAGGATTGTCGGGCGCGGGTGGAGACATGCTCAGGTGTGGCAGCCCAGCATGCCCGGATCTGGCAGCGCGACGGCCGACCGATGCTCCATCACGTCGCGGCCGGCTACCAGACTCAGGTCAACGGCGGTTCGATCGAGTGGGCGGCGCTCAATCACGGTGACGAAATCGCTATTGGTCCATACCGTTTCCGATTTGTCAGTCAGCTTCAATCTGAACCTGCCACGCCCAGGGAGGCGAGCGCATGAACTTCCAGCGAACGAAACGATTCGGAACATTCTTCGGAGTCGTGCTACTCAGCCAGTCGTTAATCGCCTGCACTCAGACATCGGAGGTTTCGCCATCGGGGGCCACCGACGTGACCGTGGCGACGGTAGCGACCGCACAGCCGGTAGCGACGTATGTGGTGCAGCGAGGCGACCGCATGGTGGATATCGCAGCCGAGCACGATATTTCGCTTGGCGCCTTGCTCCAGCTCAACAACATCCCGAACCCTGACGTGATCGAGATTGGCGACGTGATCTTCCTGGAGGCACAGCCGTCAGCGGCGGTCATCGCCGCATCGGAGACTGGATCGACCACGGGAGCGGGAGTCGCAGCCGGTGCTCCCGTCCCGACCACCGAGCCGCTCCCGCGGTTGGTGCAAATCGAAGCCGTCGACGAGCCCTTCAGCGAGCGCCTCAGTCAGTGGTGGGCGAACGCTCCGAAACCATCGCTTTCCGGCGATGCGGTACAGCAGGGTGTATTCGCCGCCGTGGCGTTGCCGGCTGCCGTCATTGCATTCGTCCTCCTGTTGATGCTGGGGCGCCTCGCGCTACGCCTGCTTCGAGCAGCGCTCCGAATCCCACGAGGGCGCTCCTCCGCAGCATCGGCCTCAGAAGAACAGCCCGAGTCAGAGCAAGACGAACTGCGTCCGAAGCAACCGCGTCGCCTGCCCAGCTTTGCCTTCGTCGGGCGTGCAGCACGAGGGTTTGCCGTCGCGACCGGCAAGCTCGCCACAGGAGTCCGCGGCACAGGCATCGGCTGGCTGACTCGCCCGCTGGCTGCCTTCGTTCGAGCAATGGCGCGGGCGATGCACTGGGTAGGGAGGCTGATCGCCTCCGGGACTCATGCACTCGCATCCCTGTTGCACCTCAATGCACGGAAAGCCGTGGGAGCGCACACCGCTCGTCGCGAGCGCGCCCGTGACAGGGAATTCCAACGCGAATCGCGTGGCTGGTGGTCCCAGGGGCGCGAACGTCTCCGCATCGGCCTGATCGATGAGGCGGAGGAGTGCTTCGAAACGGGCTTGCGGCTGGCTGTCGAAGGAGGTTGGCAGGAGGAGATCGAGCTCTATCGAAGCGAGCTTCAACTGCTGGAGGAGCGGCGCGGCGTCAAACGCTCCTTGGTTCCGTCAGCTCACGAGGTCTAAGCGCGCGATCAGCCGCAGCGTGTCGGAGCGGCCCGAACGGAACATAATCCCCGGAGG
>JABIST010000248.1 GCA_018700215.1 Dehalococcoidia bacterium
GGTGCGGACGCTGCAGGCCGCAGGTCGGTTTGAGTACACGGGCTAACACAGATTTGTCCGCTACCGGGCTGACTGAACGAGCACAACAGTCCTAATCGCCCTCGTGCAGAGTGATCTGTGCTGGCTCAGATCGACGGACGCAGGATGCGCCGTGCCGAGAGCCAAGTTCGAGACGACAGGCGAAACCCGCGGTCCACAGTCAGATTGCGCAGCTCGCGCAGTTCGCCGATCGCGATCGCGATGGCGTGACAACGTTGGACGGCACGAGTTAGCAGTGATCAGGAGATCCGATGCAACGCAACAATTACTGGACTTCGCAACGAGTTGGCCGACGCAGCATGCTGAGGGGCACGGCGGTAGCCGGTGCCGGTCTGGCAGGTGCGGTGCTGATCGGTTGTGGTGGCGATGACGAGGCAGACGGCGGTAGCAGTGACGGTGGCGCCTCCGGCGGCGGTGGTACTACTGCGACGGCGGCACCGACGGAGGCGATGGCCGCGAGCGGCGGTGTGCTGAACGTGGGGACGACGTCCACGCCAAACTTTGTGCGGGTGCCGTTGAACACGGCGGGCAACAACACGCACTTCAACCAGACGTACTCGCTGTTCAACCGGCTGGTGCGCGTGGGGAAGTCCGAACTTCAGACCGAGCCCGGTGACTACGCCAACCTGACGCGGATGGTGAACCAGGACTTCGACATTGGCCCGGACCTGTCGCCGAGCTGGGAGACGCCGGACGATCTGACGTGGGTCTTCAAGGTCCGCAAGGACGCGAAGTTCCACTCTGGCCGCGCGATGACGGCGGAGGACATTGCGTTCACGTTCGAGGCGATCAAGGACGAGGGCGTGGGTGGCGGCGGCAGCCCGCTGCACCTGATGTCGGCGAACCTGGGCGAGATCACCGCGGTGGACGACGAGACTGTGGAGATCAAGCTGACGCGTCCGACGGGTTACTTCGGGACGCTAGCGGCGCAGACGAACATTGCGGACCGGGACACGCTGGACCAGGCGGAAGACGGCGTGCTGGTTGGGACGGGTCCGTACAAGTTTGAGAACTTCGACCCGAACCGTGGTTTCGATCTGGTGGCGAACGAGGAGTACCACGACGGCCGGCCGCGGCTGGACAAGATTGCGTTCACGCTGTTCGCCGACGCGGCAGCAGCGGGTCTGGCGCTTGAGACCGGCGACCTGCACTGGAGCGTGGTGGGAGTTGGCGGTCCGGAGAACGAGGCGCGGATCCTGCAGAGTTCCGATCACTACGGTGTGATTGGGACCGGACAGGGCGGCCGTGTGTTCCGGATGCGTGCCGACCTGGCACCGACGAACGACAAGCGGGTGCGTCAGGGTCTGACGATGCTGGTGGACCGCGCGCGGATCACGGAGGAGTTCGCCGGGACGTTCGACGTTGCTGGTGTGCTGCCGTGGCAGCCGTCTTCCTCCGCGTACAACGCGGAGATGGACAAGCCAAACTTCAGCCCGGAGGAGGCAGCGAAGCTGTTCAGTGCGGCGGGCATCAGTGGTGCGACGCTGAAGGCGGACATCTTGCCAGAGCGGCTGGACGCGCCAGCGCTGGCGCAGCTGCTGCAGCAGGAGCTGGCAGCGATGGACATCACGCTGGAGATCACGCCGCGTGAGTACACGGAGATGATCACGCTGCAGACGACCGGGACCTTCGAGCACATGATCATTGGCTTCGGGAACTGGATTAAGTCCGGCGACCCGGCGGTGACGGTGCTGTTCTCTGATTCCTACGATGGCCGGATGAACGCTCCGTCCGCGACGGACCTGCCGCTGCGAGAGCGGCCCGGGATCAAGGAAGAGGTTGAGTGGCTCGACATGATCGAGGCCGCGAAGAACGGCGAAGTGGAAGACTGGGACGCGTGGAACGCGAAGTACCTGGACGTGGCCTGGAGCACGGTGTTGTTCCGCCAGTACGGTGCAGCGTTCTACACGAACGACTACCAGCACCCAGATGCGTTTGACGCTGACGGCCGGTTCTACGCAAGCACGATGGGCATCGCTTAGTTCGATCGCAGCATGTGATGAACTGCCCCCGGACGCGGTGACGTCCGGGGGCAGTTCTCTCTGTTCAGCCACCGAATGGCTGTTACTTTCCGCGATTGGGCACCGGACTACGGACGCAGGGTCTGACGTTTCATGAGGTACATTCTCCACCGCCTGGTCACCCAACTGGTCCCTGTGATGCTGGTTGCCTCGATGCTGGTGTTCCTGGTGGTGCGGGTGATTCCGGGCGACCCGGCGGCGGCGGCGGTGGGCGAGAATGCGACGGCAGAGGCATATGCGCAGGCGCGCGAGAAGATGGGCCTGGACCAGCCGATCCACACGCAGTACATCGAGTGGATCAGCGGGGCGCTGGTTGGCGACTTCGGTCAGTCGATCAAGGGGCCCCCGGCGTCTGAGATCATTGGGAGTGCGTTCCCGGCGACGGTAGAGCTTTCGGTGTTCTCGCTGCTTATTGGGTTCGGATTCGGGGTGGTGCTGGGGATTCTGGCGGCGGTGGACCGCGGTGGGTTCTGGGATTACTTCGCGGGGTTGTGGACGGGCTGGAACATTGGGGTCCCTTCGTTCATCGCAGGGCTGCTGTACCTGCTGGTGTTCGCGGTGTGGCTGGGGTGGTTCCCGGTGGCGGGTCGGGTGCCGTTCACGGAGAACCCGCTGGAGGCGATGAAGCATCTGGTGCTGCCGAGCTTCGCGCTGGGTGGGATTGTGGCGGCGCAGATTTCGCGGTTCACGCGGCAATCGATTCTTGACACGTTGAACGAGGATTACATCCGGACGGCGCGAGCGAAGGGGCTGAGCGAGCGGGCCGTGATCTTCAGGCACGCGCTGAAGCCGAGCATGATTCCGGTGGTGACGATCATGGGCCTGCAGCTTGGTTCAATCCTGGGCGGGACGCTGGTGATCGAGTCCGTGTTCACGTGGCCGGGGATGGGACGCGCGCTGGTGGTGGCGGTACGCGACCGCGACTACGTGATGATGCAGGCGATCACGCTGCTGCTGGTGATGATCTTCCTTTCGGTGAACTTGATGGTGGACCTGGTTTACGTGGCGCTGGATCCTCGGATCCGCCTCGGCGGAACGTCGGAGGCGTAGCGGATGGCAACGCAAGAGACGGCGCAGCTTGAAGTGATGAAGGTGCGTGAGCGGCACTGGTGGAGTGGTGTGGTGGACGAGCTACGAGGGGTGGCGAAGGAGCCACGGGGGATGATCTCGCTGGTCCTGCTGGGGCTGTTGATGCTGTTTGCGTTCGTGCTGCCGATCTTCGATTCGACGGACCCAAACTTCATTCCTCGTGAACCGAAAAACCAAGGGATCTCGATGGAGCATCCGATGGGGACGGATCACCTCTCGAGGGATCTGCTGGCACGGAATTCGGTGGGGCTGGGACGGACGATCATCAACGGACTGGGCGCGGTGGTGGCGGGGTGGTTCGCCGGGATCGCGATTGGCTACACGGCGGGGTGGCGCGGTGGGCTGACGGACATCTTCATCATGCGCGGGGTGGATACGCTGCTGGCGTTCCCCGGCATTCTGCTGGCGATTGTGCTGATCACGATCATGGGGCCGGGTTTGTTCAGCGTGGGCGTGGCGATTGCGGTGTTCAACATTCCATCGTCGGCGCGGCTGGCACGGGCGGGCGTGTTGCGTGAGCGCGAGCGCGAATATGTGACGGCTGCTCGGGCGATTGGTGCCTCGGAGAAGCGGATTCTGTGGCGGCATGTGGCGGTGAACACGTTCGGCGCGTTCGCGGTGGCGCTGCCGCTGTCGGTAGTGGCGTCGGTGCTGACGATGGCGGCGCTGAACTTCCTGGGGCTGGGCGACAAGCCGCCGAACGCGACGCTGGGGCAGCTACTGCTGGATGGCAGCCGGTTCATGCGGGATGCGCCGCACTATGTGCTGGGACCGGTGGTGCTGCTGGCGCTGATGATGGCGGCGCTGAACTTCCTGAGTGACGTGCTGTCCGAGCGGCTGGACCCGGTCCGGCGGCGCGCCGGGTAGTTCCCTACTCCGGGCTTAGTCCGTCAGCGGAGACGGGCGCGATTCCTCTTCGAGCGAGCACGGCCAGTAGCGCGACGTTCTGTTCGACAGAGCCGCCATACTCGGCTGCCTGGCCGAGGCCAAGCGCCGCGTAGATGGTGGCGCGCGCCGACAACGGCGGCAGGGGGAGGTTGTGGGCGGCGTAGTGCTCGCTGAGGCTGCCGGGCAGTGCGGTGGGGCTTGATGGCTGTGATGGGGAGCTGGGGCTGGTGCCGTTGAGCACCCGGGTGAGACTGAAGAGCACGGAGCCCGCCTCGACGCGCTGTCCGACGCGATGGACGAAGGGGCGGGTCTGACCGTCCTGAGTGGCGGCTTCAACGTGGAGGTGGGGGCCGCCAGAGCAGCGACCGCCGAACTTATCGGTGGCGACGCCCAGCAGGTCTCCGGGGGCAACGAGGGCGCCGGGCCTGAGTGCGGGCGGAATGTCCTTGAGGTGGAGTACCGCGACCATGCCGACGGGGACCCACTCGGACGAACCGGTGGCGCGGCCCTCGATGGTGATCCGAATGGCGAAGCCACCGTCGTTCGGGTCTCCGCTGGCGCAGGCGACCCAGCTCGTACCACCGCCTTTGTCGACGACACCTCGGACCTCTGCGGTGTCGGTGTCGGCGGCGGGCGCGACATCGAAGATGGCTGGCTTGCCGGCATCGAGGGTGCCGAGCATGTTCACGTCGAGGGAGAAGTCGCCACCGACGACGGTGTGGTGGGCACCGGGGGCGGAGCTGAGCGACATGGAGGCGACGGTTTCGGTGTATGGATTCCGGACGTTCGCCTGGAGAGTGATTGGCATTCTTGAACTCCCGTTCTCCAGAGATTTCAATGCCATTTTGATGGGCATTTATTTCGGCAGTTAAATATACGCATCGTGAGTGCTAGTTGTGGTGAGTATTACTTGAAGATTTCTGACGTTTCGGCACGCGGATCAGCTGCCGCATGCGGTCCGGCGATGCCGGAGCAACTGCGGTGATGCTGTTGTCACTGAGGAATCGCTAGGATGGCGGCCTGCCGAGAGATGCACGGAGGGTGTGGCGATGGCGTACGAGAATCTGAAGTTCGAGTTGGCGGATGGGGTGGCGTTGGTGACGCTGAACCGGCCGGAGCGGTTGAACGCGCTGAGCCCGGGGCTGGTGCACGAGTTGCTGGACGTGGTTGAGAGCACGGAGCGGGACGACGATGTTCGGGTGCTGGTGCTGACGGGGGAGGGTCGGGGGTTCTGCGCGGGGGCGGATGTGCTGGCCAGCGCTGAAGAGCGCGAGGCGGACAAGGATCTGGATGAGCGCGACGGGTACCGTCGGATGATGGAGGGGCCGATCGGGCACTGGGGGGTGCTGTATTCGGCGCTGGCGCGCTATCCGAAGCCGATCATCGCGGCGGTGAATGGAGTGACGGCGGGGGCAGGGCTGTCGCTGGCGACGGTGGCGGACATTCGAATCGCCTCGACGGCGGCGCGGTTCATCGCGGTGTTCATTCGTCGAGGGCTGGTGCCGGACACGGGGACGAGCTGGCATCTGCCGCAATTGATCGGA
>JABIST010000354.1 GCA_018700215.1 Dehalococcoidia bacterium
CCTCCGGCTCGCTAGACGGCGATCTCACTCGTCGCCAGCAGCGCATCGTCGAACTCAAGCCCCAGCCCCGGTTCCGAGGAAAGCGTCACCTCGCCGTTCACCGGCTGCGGAACCTCCTTGAACAGCGGGAACCCCCACGGCATGTACTCCAGCGTCAGCCCGTTTGGCACCGCTGCCAGCGCGTGCACCAGCACCTCCGGCGCCAGATGCGTCACCACCGGCAGATTGTGCGCCTCCGCCATGTGCGCCACCTTCATCCACTGCGTCAGGCCACCCACCCGCAACAGATCCACCATCACGATGTCGATCGACCGCTGCTCAATCAGCTGCCGGAACGGCGCAATCCCGTACACGTACTCACCCGCCGCAATCGGCGTATCCAGCGCATCCGCGATCCGCGCCAGCCCGCTGAAATCGTCGAACGTCGTCGGATCCTCCAGCCAGAAGATGTCGAACTGCGCCATCTCCCGCCCGATCCGGATCGCCCGATTCACATCCCACCCCTGGTTGATATCGATCATCAGATCCACATCCGGCCCAACCGCATTGCGCATCGTCTCCAGCCGCGCCATCTCGCCCGCCACCGTCGGCTCCGCGCCCAGCCGGAACTTCATCGACCTGAACCCGTCCGCGACGATCCGCCGAGCGTCCGCATCCAACTCCGCCAGCGTCGCCGGCCGCCACAGGTAGCCGCTCTGGTACGTCGGCACCGTGTCTCGATAGCCGCCCAGCAGCTTGTGCACCGGCTGCCCCAGCGCCTTCCCCTTGATATCCCACAGCGCCACATCGATCGCCGAAATCGCCCGCGTCAGCAGCCCCGCCGGCGACCCGCCACCCAGCCGCGCCAGCTTCTCGCCGATCGCCTCCGTGTCCATCGGATCGCTGCCGATCGCCACCTCGCACAGCCCGTCCACCGCCGCCTTCAGCGCCGGCGTCAACACCGGCGATTGAAAGCCCGCGTACCCAATCCCCGTGACACCCTCATCCGTCCGCAGCTTCAGCGTCACAAAGTCCATCGTGTCGGCGCCCGCCACCGCTGGCGAAGGCTCCCGAGCGATCCGCACCGCCTTGCTCTCGAAGCTCACAATCTTCATCTCATCCCCACCTTCGCTACGCGGTCCACGGTTCGCTCCAGAGCCAGCCTAGCGGGCGGCCACGTCAGGCGTGAGCAACCGCGACGAACTCCTCAAACGCTCACCTCGCTGGGCACCAGCAACCGACCCGGCTCACCTCCACGCACGACACCAACCGCGTCTGTCGCGCTGCCTCCGCCGGGCAACTGGCCAGAGACGTTCCACACCCCACTCGCCTAGACTGTTGAGCAGGTTCCAGAGAGGCGATAACTCAGACCATGCAAGACACCAAATACAACGAACTCACGCCGCGCGAGAAGCAAGTCATCGAGGCGAAAGGCACCGAACCGCCCTTCTCCGGCGAGTACGACGAGTTCTACGAAACCGGCACCTACGTCTGTCGGCGCTGCGACGCCCCGCTCTACCGCTCGGAAGACAAATTCGACGCTCGCTGCGGCTGGCCAGCCTTCGACGACGAAATCGCCGGTGCCGTGAAACGGCTACCTGACCCGGACGGTCACCGCATCGAAGTAGAGTGTGTTCAGTGCGGCGGTCACCTCGGCCACGTCTTCCTCGGCGAAAGACTCACCGCCAAAGACACGCGTCACTGCATCAATTCCCTATCGATGAAGTTCATCCCCTCGAAGTAGCGCCAACCACCAGCACCGCCAGCCAGCCCGGCACCGTCGGCGCCATGCTGCATCCGGCGACAGACAAGCCCCGCTCCGCCCTCGTGAGCCGCCCGAATATGGGCGTAAGTCTTGTTTCACTCAGACTTCAGTCAACGCCTGCCCATGCACCCCTCAATGACGAGGCTCCCCCGCGCCCCGCACATCCGGTGCCTCAGTCGGACAGTTGTGACTTCACTCCGACAATGCCCTCGAGGAAAGCAGCCTTTCCCCCTCTGGACGGGTGCCGCACCGCGTGAGCTTGATGCCCCATTTCGGCCAGCGCGGTCTGCGCGGCGCGTCCCACCCCCACCACGGTGGCGTTGGGGGCGAAGTCGAGCATCCACTCGAGGTAGGACTGGCCGAAATGAAGGTCTCCACGCCTGACCGATGAGTTGCTGTCAGGCGTACCGCCCACCGGGTGGAACGGGATCGCATTCCAAGTCAGCGGTAGCGGAAGATCGGAACAAGTTTCGGAAAGCCCTCGCCAGACCATCGTTGCCGTCGCCTCAGTCGCGTAGGTCACCTCACCTGGAATCTGGTATCCGAGATCAGGGCCGAATGCGCCCCAAGGGTCGTTCCATTCACGCTCTAGAATCGCCGAGGAAGTGAACGGTACACCGGAGATCGCGGCACCTCGATGGCCCGGCGCTTCGCCCACAAGGAAGACGGTGCGCGCGAGTCGATCTCTACGCGTTAGGAAAAGGTGTAGATTATGTACCGTATGTCGTTGGTGATAGGGATTGCGATAGGGGCTCGGAGGGGCAGCCGACACTAAGGCTTGAAGAAACTCCCGAATCCGGATGTCCCAGTCCACAACGTGATTGTTGCGATCCTCTCGGTTTCGATCAAGGAGAACTGATGGAACTCAACGAATTCCAGGTGCGCGCCATCGCGACGGACCAAGTACCCGGTACCGACGGCGACGCACTCGTGGTTCCGTTGTTGGGAATGGCCGGAGAGGTTGGCGATTTGCTCACTGAGTACAAGAAACGCATTCGAGACAAGGATGCACACCGCCTCTTTCGCGAGCGCGTGGCTGAGGAGCTAGGGGATGTGCTCTGGTATGTATCGAACCTCGCCAGCAAGTTCGACCTGAAGCTCGACGACATCGCTGAATCGAATCTTCAGAAGATCACAGATCGCTGGTCGGAACCGAAGAAACTGGAGCGACTCGATGGTGCCTACGAAGCATCGGAGCGACTCCCGGATTCAATGCACGCGGAGATCATTGAGGATGCGACCGGAGATGTGCCTCGGATCATCTTCATTCTCGATGGCAAGCGCGCGGGTGACATCGTCCGCGATAACTCCTATGAAGATGACGGCTATCGCTTCCATGACGTCCTCCACTTGGGCCACGCAGCTTTGCTCGGATGGTCGCCCAATATTCGGGGCTTCCGCCGCCGGAAGCGCCGGAGTGATCTCAGAGTTGATGAGGTGGAAGACGGTGGACGTGCTGGTGTCATTGAGGAAGGGATTGTCGCATTTGTATACAACTACGCACGTACCAGAGACTTCCTCAGAGACGTTCCGGCAATCGACTACTCGGTCCTCAGGACTGTCAAGGAGATGACCGCAGGGCTTGAGGTCTCAGTGCGGTCCTCCGCTGATTGGCAGGCGGCGCTCTTGCGCTCCTACGAGGTGTGGCGGGAAGTTCGAAAGCATCGCGGTGGGAGGCTACGCGTTGACATCGCGGTCGGCTCCTTGACCTTTGAAGGTGAGCCAACAATGACGTTCGAGCAGGCCGAGGCTCTCGAGCTGTGGAAAGATCAAGCCCCCGGAAGTTGACGAATTGCACGCAGCAACAGAGCGACAATCTCGTCTACATCGTCGCTGACCACGAGGCGCTCGTTCTCTTCCATCGTTAACTGATTAGGATTCCCTACCCACCCCTTCTCGCGAAGGAATTCGCCGAGCGTCTCCGGTGTCAGGTAGTCTTCGCCTCGTCGGGCTTCTTCTAATCGCGATGCGTAGGAGGCTGTGTTCTCGCTGTGGTAGTCGGTCGAGAACATCGAATTCGCACGGCCAGAAAGGGCTGCACAGATCGCTGCTGCTGATCCTCCGTAGCCGCCAACAATGAACATGGGTTTCGATTCGTGGAGAGCGAGATAAGCTTCTTCTTGCACCCCAGGGATCATGCCGGCCTGACCGTGAGTTCGCCCCCCTAGAATCACAACGCAGTCGCTGTCCTCCACGAGTCGTTCCCGCATTTCGGTGTACCCGCGGGCCATCGCAAGGGTCGTACCCGGGTCTGGACTCCCCACCTCGTTCGCCGGGACATTCTCCGGGCGTGGCATCAGCACAGGTGTTGAGAACGTTCTTAACTCTGCCAACGCATCAGCATCTAGCGCATCCTGGACCGGCCAACTTATGTAGGAACTGAACCGCTCTCGCGCGTCGAGATCCTGACGTCGATAGGTGCGCAGCAGGTCAATAATCGTCTCAGTATATCCACCGCGACGAAGGTCACCGCCATACGAGATCGAATGCCCGGCTGCGAGAATGTGGCGGATAATCTCGATGAAGACATGTCGAAGGTGCAGCTCATCGAGACCTCGGGACATGAGATCCTCACTGTCCGGTTCCGAGATTGAGATCATCACGCGCGCTGATGGCGGCAGAATCCCGCTCGTCACGAAGCCCACCACATCGTCGGGGTAACCGGCTCATGCTTCGGATCGAGAAGATTGAGAAGTTCGAGCTCTTCCGTTCCGATAGGAGGATCTGGGTACACATATACGTACCCCACGGGACCGTCACCATGTGACTTGAGCAGTGCGGTGAGAAGTTCAGGGGGCTCGAACCGACATTCCGGAATCGACTCTCCTCGTAGTTGCGCAATGTGATCGATCCGAAGCGAGAAGAAGCGCCTGCTTAGGACCTGTCGGAGCAGCGTTCCGACGATGTCTGGTAGCGACGTAGCACCGTTCCATCGGAGCACCGGAGTGTTCCCTAGATATGGGAAAGCCCGATCCTCCCGCTTCTCCATCGCCGACAGCACCACGACGGGCACACCGCACCGCTTCGCTTCGAGGACCTCAAGTCGGCACCATTCACGGGATGAGTAACCATCTGTCTGGATCGCCAGCAGCACCGGTGCCGTGTCGGCGGCCTCCATGATGACCTCAGCGAACCTGCTGCCATCCGGGATGTCGGCCTCGTCAAAGAAGTTGTCTAGCCACGCCGTACCATCCAGATACTTCTTGATTGCTGTCGCAGTTTCGCGTCCATCTGCCTTCGCATGGCTTAGGAAAACAAGAACCTTGCTCTCATCGGGATCGAGGAATCGGCACAAAGCGTGGAGCACGCGGTTCCGGACTAGCGGCCCCCACCCCTCTCGCGCCGTGTCATCCACTCGGATTGCATTGTTCTGATCCAGTTGAGGAGGTAGGAACTCGGGCTTCGTGAAACAGATCGGGACGACAATCGCACTGCTCGGAGCAGAGCTAGCAACCGAGTCGAGGTAATTTCGCCAGTCTTCGTCCGCTGCCGCTTCGGCGTCGTACAGAACGAAGACCGCCGAACGGCGGAATCTGTCGAAGTCGATCTGCGCGGGAATGTCGGTTTCTAGAGCAGTTCGAAACCGAATCGGGATACGGAGGTGTCGGGCCGTTGTCTGGCGGACATCGGCACACAGCTCGGAAAACAGGGACTCGGCTAGCTGGCGTCCGTCACCGAAGCGTGGGTGCCACACCACGTAGACACCGAGGGGCGGTACGACTGCGGTTGATAGCACTATGAACTACTAGGGTCCCATGCGAGGGGTTCACCCAGCACGCCGGCCTCGTTGCGTGCTCGAATCCATGCAATCAACTCTATTACCATCTCACCTGGGAAGATGTTATTCCTATGCCCCCTGCCAGCGAAGATGTCTGGCCACCCTTCGGAGCCCCGGAATCGGACTGGTAGCTCGGGGCCTGACCCACCCCAGTACACGAAATCGTCACTGACGAGTACGCGGTCGGCTTTGGTGTCCTTCTTCACGTTCTCCGGGTTCGGTTGCCCGTCTTCCAAGCTGTGGTGACCGTTAGCCTGGTGCCATCCACTTCCGCCTTCGTAGTAGATGTTGTCGCCGTAGGCTTGCTTCAAGCTTCCGCTCAGATTCGGACGCTTCACGCGGAAACGAGGGTCTGTCCAGTACTCGTTGAATGTCATCGTTTCCGTCACACGCATCGCGAACACGAGTCGTCCGTCTCGCCCCGCTGGCTTCTGGCCAGTGCCAACCACCCAGTCGTCAACTTTTGCGTGGTTTCGGATCGCCGGCTTGCATGTGCACAGCGTGCAGTAGCCGTGAAATGGGTTGGGCGCGAAGCCGTAATCGCGCGTGATGACGTACGAGTGCAAGCGCATCGCTACTGGTTAACAGCCGAAGCGCGCGATTACCCTGGGCTCGCGTGGTTGGCCAGACTCATCTTGCCAATCATTTATCCGTCCCTCGATGGCGTCGATGATGCGCTGCCCTTCCCAACTGACAACGGCGTCGGCGTACTTGTCGAGGGCGTCTGGGACATCGGCTCCGCTGGCGCCGTGTTCCCACACTCCGACGATTCGTTTCCCGAGGCGGTGTACGTATTCGATCTCCCAGTTCACGTACACACTGTCCTTCGTGCCCGGAGAGACGTAGACGATCATCACCCCCGCCCACTTGATGGCAGGCGCGAGAATCTCGGACTTGATGTAGTCGGGGCTTTTGGCGTTATTGGGCGTATCAGAAGTGATCGAGGAGTCCCGGATAGTCAGGCCATGATTCCCCAAGAGGGATTTGAGCTGACCGAGCCCAGCATCGTCCTCATGGATGTGGCTGATGAATGTGTTTCGTGTGTTGTCCGTCACTTTAATCTTCTATCTGAGGCGATGCCTTGCCTCTAATCCACGCTGATATCTTAGCAGAACAGTTGTTCGCCTGTAGAGTGGCAAAGGTCGGAGTCGCGGTAGTGGAGCACGGGAGTCAAGGCAGCAGGAGACCGTGCGCAAGGATTCCGTCGTATGTAGCTGGCTCGCCGTTCGAAAGCCAGTTGATCTGGCTCCAAGGTGATCACAGTCCTCTCATCAAACTCGCTGCACGCCTCTCTGGGCGTAC
>JABIST010000258.1 GCA_018700215.1 Dehalococcoidia bacterium
CCCGGCTGCTGCCGGGCCCTTCTCATTTACCGCCGCACGGTTGAGTTGTCTTGGGTGATGTCAGTCGGTTGAGGCGCTGGACTGGCCCCAGGCGAGTCCGGGACGGCCCTGTGGGCGTTCCTCTTCACTCTCATCGCTGTCGCTGCTTCCAGTCGGCGACGACGGCGGTTCGCTGGCTGCGACCTTCGCTGCCGGTTCGTCGTCGGGCAGTTTGCGTCCCTCGGCAGCTCCGAGTACCCGAGCGAGGTCGTCGCCTTCGATGGTTTCGTCGACCGTGAGCGTGCTGGCAAGCTGGTCCAGCTTGTCGCGATGTGCGCTGATCACGGTGCGGCAGCGCTCGTGTGCTTCTTCGATGACGCGGCGCACCTCTTCGTCGATCAGCTCGGCGGTGCTCTCGGAGTAGTCGCGCTCCTCGGAGATGTCACGGCCGAGGAAGACCATGGACTGGCGGCGACCGAAGGTGCGCGGTCCGAGCTTGGCGCTCATGCCCCACTGGGTGACCATGTCTCGCGCGAGCGAGGTGACCTTGCCGATGTCATCGTGGGCTCCGGTGGTCATTTCACCGAAGACGAGCTCCTCCGCGACGTGGCCGCCGAGCATCATGACCATCATTGCTTCGTAGTAGGAGCGGTCCTGGAGGCGGCGATCGGTCTCCGGGAGGGAGCGGGTGAATCCACCTGCCATGCCGCGGGAGACGATGGTGACCTTGTAGGGCGGGTCCGCCTTGGGCGTGAACCAGCCAGCGATTGTGTGACCTGCCTCGTGGTAGGCGATGATCTTCTTTTCGATTTCGGTGATCACGCGGGACTTACGTTCCGGGCCGGCGACGACGCGGTCGACTGCCTCGTTGAACTCGTCCATGGAGATGCGCTTTTTGTTGCCGCGGGCGGCGAGAATCGCGGCCTCGTTGACGAGGTTGGCGAGGTCGGCGCCGGAGAAGCCGGGCGTCTGCTTGGCAATCCAGTCCAGTTTGACGGCAGGCTCCAGGGGCTTGCCCTTGGCGTGCACATCGAGGACGGCGCGGCGTCCCTTCACGTCCGGGAGGTCCAGGGTGACACGGCGGTCGAAGCGACCGGGGCGCAGCAGCGCTGGATCGAGGATGTCTGGGCGGTTGGTGGAGGCGAGGACGATCACGTTGTGATTGCTGTCGAAGCCGTCCATTTCGACGAGGATCTGGTTCAGCGTCTGCTCGCGCTCATCGTGGGATCCGCCGAGGCCGGCACCACGCTGGCGACCGACGGCGTCAATTTCGTCGATGAAGATGATGCCGGGGGCGTTTCGCTTTGCCTGGTCGAAGAGGTCGCGGACGCGGCTGGCGCCGACGCCGACGAACATTTCAACGAATTCCGAACCTGAGATGGAGAAGAAGGGGACGCCAGCTTCGCCGGAGACGGCGCGAGCGAGCATGGTCTTACCGGTACCGGGAGGGCCGACGAGCAGTACGCCGTGCGGGATCCGCGCACCAACGGCGGCGAACTTCTCCGGGTACTTGAGGAATTCGACGACTTCCTGGAGTTCCTGCTTGGCCTCTTCCTGGCCAGCGACGTCACCGAACGTCACCGTGGGGGTTTCGCCGGTGAACATGCGCGCGCGGCTCTTGCCAAAGGACATCGCCTGGTTATTGGCGCCGCCGGCCTGTCGCATCATGAAGACGAGGATGGCGCCGAAGATGATCAGCGGTAGGAAATTGAGCAGTAGCCCGAAGACGCTACCGAATTGACTGGGGCCGACGACCTCGATGTTGACGCCATCGCCGCCGACGGCGACACCGTTGTCGCGGAGGATCTCCTCGATCGAAGAGGATGACTCCTTGCGGGAGAGGACGGGGGTCGTCTCGTTCTTCATGTAGACCGTGAGGGAGTCGCCTTCAACCTCGATACGGTCGATGTCGCCTGCCTGTGCGGAGTCGATTAATTCGGCGAGCGAGAGCTTGCCGCCGCTTTCGGAAGGCTTGAACATCATCACCACGAGCAATACGACGGCGACGAGGATCAGCAGGTAGATGAAGGAGTTACGCATCCCGCGGGACTTCATAGGTGCTCCTGGCACTGGTTCCGATCGTCCGCCCGCACGTTGTCGTCAGTGACGCGCGCGGGCGGTGAGAAACCCGGCGAGTAGTCATAACTCACTGTGATGCGGACGTTCGGTGAGCTCCGTTTGCTATGCGATTAAGTGTAGCACTGGGCACCGGCCACTCCGGGTGAGCGGTCACCCTGACGAACGGGGGTAATCAGCCCGTGCTTTTCAGAGGATTATCGACCGTTGAGCGCCTGGACTTGTGGCCCGAGAGGCTTTCTCTTGACTGCTTCAACGCAGGCGGCCGAGGATGCATAGATGGCGCAGCCCGTGAGATCAGGACGAACCCGGCCGAACTGGCGTGTGGAGCGTGAGATCTGGCGCTCTGGCGCGCTGCGGGTGGCCGGAGTGGACGAGGTGGGGCGTGGGCCGCTGGCGGGGCCGGTGGTGGCTGCTGCTGTGGTGCTACCGCGACGGCCCTCGGGCGACGTATCGCGGGCGAGCTGGATTGGCCAACTGCGTGACTCGAAGCAGCTCAGCGCGGTACGGCGCGAGGAGCTGGCGGCGATCATCCGAGAGCAATCGGACTATGGGATCGGGATGGTTTCGGCGCAGGTGATCGATCAGATCAACATTCTGCGGGCGACACGGCTTGCGATGTGGCGGGCCGTGGCGGCGCTGGGTGAGCCGCCGGATGCGCTGATTGTGGACGGTCGAGAGGTTGTTGCGGGGTCGATTGTGCAACGAGCCGAGGTAAAGGCGGACGAGCGCTGCTTCTCGGTCGCTGCGGCGAGCATTGTGGCGAAGGTGGCTCGCGATCAGTTGATGTGTGAGCTGGACGAGCGCTTTCCTGGCTACGGACTGGCGATCCACAAGGGCTATGGAACCGCGGTACATCTGGAGGCGTTGGAGCGTCTGGGCAGCAGCACGATTCATCGACTCTCGTTCGCGCCGGTCCGCGCGGCGCTGCGCTGAGCGGCTCGCAGGACCGATGACCGACGCTGGAGCGCAGGACGACGGTGGACGTCGCAATCGCCTCGGCGCGACCGGAGAGCGGATCGCCGCCAACTACCTGGAGCAGCAAGGCTTTCGGATCATCGATCGCAACGTTCGTCGTCGCGAAGGCGAGGTGGACCTGATTGCGGTGGAACCGACGACGGAGACGCTGGTGTTCGTGGAGGTGAAGCTCCGGAAGTCGCGTGGCACGGGGAGCGCGATTGAGTCGCTCTCTGGTCGGAAGCAGGCGAGGTTGGTGGCGCTGGCGGAGGTGTACGCGGCGGAGCATCCGGAGTTGCCGGCAGACCTGCGTGTGGATCTGGTAGCGATCGATCTTGCCTCGGACGGCTCGATCAGCTCGATCGAGCATGTGCGGAGTGCGGTGGAGGGGTAGAGCGCAGATAGCAGAACGGACGCCTGAGGCGCCCGTTCTGGTGTGATTGATGCGGTAGCGAGCAGAGTCAGGCGGCCGCTTTGCCCGTCAGCGCGTTCTTGAACCAGTCCACGCGGTTGCGTAGGGATTCGACGCCACCGACCGAGGAGAGCAGCAGCTTCTGCTCGCGCTCCAGCTCGATCTCGCCTTCTTGTACTTCGTGGCTGGCGACGAGGCCGTCGCCGTAGCCCAGCGAGTGAGCGAGGTTGCGCGCGTCGTGCACGGCTCGGGCGAGCGGGCTGGCTGTGCCATCGTGGTGGTCGCCAATGGCCTCGACGATGGCTTCGGGGAGGTTCCAGGCGGCGGCGATCTGCGCACCAGACTCCTGGTGGTCGTAGCCGAGGACCTGGCGCTCGGCCTCGCGAGCGTCTACGTCGTCTTCGTGGACGAGGCGCACTACCTCGGCGTACAGCTCTGGCTCACCCTGAGCCATTGCCATGCGACCGATGTCGTGCAGGAGGCCGGCGGTGAAACCGCCGCTGCCGCCGTTGGAGGCGCGCTGTTCCTGGTCAGTGATCACGGCGCAGGCCATCGCGTGGCCCCAGAGGTGATCGATGTCCAGACCGCTCTTCTGCAGTTCGCTGAAGGAGGAGACGAGGACCATGCCGGTCACGATTCGGCGGGTGGTATCGAGGCCGATGCGGACGATCGCCCGGTCAGCGGAATCGACCCAGTTCACCGGCGCAGACGCAGCGGAGTTGGCTGCGCGCAGGACGGCCGACGTCATTGAGGGGTCGGTCTGCACGGTCTCGGAAATCTGGGAGATCTGCGGTTCGTCCTGCTGGAGCAGCGTGAGTGCACGGGCCTGCGGCAGCGGTAGGACGGGAAGGTTAATTGGCTTGTTCATTTGCAACCCTTTCGAGCGTCACCTCACTGGATCATCGCCACTGAAAGCGGCTTCCGTAGGGCGTCTTAGGTATTTCCGATGCGTCCACAACGTGATTTCTGACTTGATGAATGTGTTCGGCAGGGACGATGGCCGGCGGCAACGAAGACGCTCCCGCAGACGCGGCGTCAGTAAGGCTGAAGTGATGACTACCCGAAGTACTTCCGAGACTGAACTGGATGTGGCGCTTGAGGACGAGCAGGCCTACGCCCGCCACTCCTATCACGAGTATGTAGGCGCCTGGAACGATCTGGTTCAGAAGCTTGAGGCTGCACGCGGGGCCGGCGATCTTTCGATGGCCGCGCGTCTGGCGGAGGAATTGCGCCACATCTGGCCGCAGCCAGCCGATGTCTCACACGTGGCCTGGATCGCTGAGCCGGAGCGCGAGATTGCACTCTCCTCCGATCGGGGGCTCTAGCCGCTCGAGATTGACCGCCCCGTGGCGAGGGCGATTGCGAGTTTGATGGCCTCCACCATGCTGGTGGCCTGAGCACGATTCTGTCCGGCGATATCGAACGCGGTCCCGTGGTCCACCGATGTGCGGAGGAAGGGGAGACCGAGGTTCACGCTGACGCTCTCCTCGAATCCGTGCACCTTGATCGGGATGTGGCCCTGATCGTGGTACATCACCACGATCACGTCGTGGAGCCCCTCGATTCCCTGATTGAAGATCGAATCCGCTGGGACTGGTCCGCGCGCGTCGATGCCTTCGCTGAGCGCATCGGCGATTGCCGGCGCGATTTCGTCCTGCTCGGTGGTGCCGATCAGGCCGCCGTCGCTGCCGTGGGGGTTGAGTGCGGCGACGCCGATCCTGGGGCGCTGGAACCCCCAGCGGGTGAAGTGCTGGTGTGTGACGCGGATCGCGCGGAGGACGTGCTCGCGGGTGACGTAGGCGCAGGCATCGGAGAGCGACAGGTGAGTGGAGAGGTGCATGCAGCGGAGTTGGCCACTGACGAGCATGGTGGCGACGTAGCTTGAGCCGGTGAGGCGCTTGAAGACCTCTTGATGGCCAGTGTCGTCGATTCCGGCGCTGCGCCAGGCTGATTTGTTGACCGGCGCGGTTGAGATCGCGTCGATGGCGCCGTCGATGGCGAGGCGGGCGGCGGTCTCGACCCAGGCGTGTGAGGCTTGAGCCGAGGTGGTGGACAGCTCGCCAGTGGGGAAGCCCGAGGTTGGCGCATCGGCGACCTCGAGGACGTCGATGGTGGAGGCGGTGCTGGCGGCGTCCGCGGGCGCGGTGATCGCGCGGACCTGGGCGCCGGTGCCGGTCTGGGCGACGGCGGCTTGCATCGGCTCGAGAGCTCCGATGACGAAGAGGCGCGCGGCCTCGTGTAGTGCGGGGTTGGCGAGGGCTTTGGCGACGACCTCGGGACCAACGCCGGAGGGGTCGCCGAGGGTGATGGCGATCAGTGGACGGTCGGTCATCGGCTGGCTCCTTGTGCGCCTCGGCGGTTGGAGTGCAGGACAGCAGAGCGGAGGGCGCGGCGCAAGGGGGGTGGGGTGACGGCGGGCTGGCGGTTGGCGGCTATTCGAGCGGTTCGAGGGCGAGAACGGTGAGCGAGAGGCCGCCGTCGACGGCGATGGCTTCGAGATCGAGTTGGACTTCGAGGGGGTAGCCGAGGAGGTCATCGTAGGTGACGGCGGTGGCGAGGCCGGCGGCGAGGGTTGAGGCGATGGTGACGAACAGGTCGTCGACGGTGGTGGTGGCGTCCTCGGGCGTTGTCTGGGCGCTGGTGGAGGAGGATGAGAGGACCACGGCGTCTTCGATGCGGAGGCTGATTGGGGCGGTCCACTCTGGCGGGCATTGGCAGTGGTGCTGGATGCGCAGGTAGTAACGGGTGATGGCGGCAGTGGTCCAGCGGGCGCGGGCGGCGTTGAGGTTGTTGATCGCCTCGATGTCGCAGTTCTCTTCGACGG